>CAZEQV010000173.1:0-7492 GCA_964514435.1 uncultured Verrucomicrobiota bacterium | reverse complement strand
CCAGCGCGGCCGGATTCCCGGGCTGGCGCAAGGCCGACGATTATCAGGATGGCAATGAATTGGCGCTGGACGCCGCGAAAGGCTTGATTCTGACGGTGCGGCCGGGATCGGGCACGGCCACCAACTATGTGGTCGGGCCGTTGCCGCGCGCGGCGCAGGCGCAAACGGTGCAAAACAACGGCTACACGCTGGCCTGCTCGCCATTCCCGGTGGCGGTCGCGCCGGCCAATGCCAACCTGACCGGCAGCGGCTTTGTCGGCGGGAGCAGTCTGGTCGCGTCGGACAATCTCTTGCTTTTTAATCCGGCGACGCAGCAGTTCGACATCAAGCTGTGGTATGACATCTTGGGCGGCATCTGGCGCGATCAGACCGGCTCGGTCGCCACGCAACAGCTCCAGCCCGGCGACGGGTTCCTGATTCGCCGCCGCAACCGCGGCGCCGGCACCTTCACGTGGACGAATCCCGTGCCGTATAGCGTCAACGAGGTGTGGCCATGAAGCGACGCGCCGTTTTTGCATTGGCCTTGCTGGCGGCCTTGCCGGTGTTGGCGGACGTTGATCTGACCCTGTACAATACCCAACCGCTGCTCAGGGAGGACGGACTCACCCCGCTCAGCGGCACCTCGTCGGGCGGGGCGCTCGTGCAACTGATATTGGCGGGCACCAACAGCATTCGTGATTTGCCCTATTCCTCGTCGGGCGCGCCGGGCGGTGATGACCTGTTGTTGTTCACCACCCATGTGGGGGCCGGGTTGCCGCTGACCAATACCGGCTGGCTGGTGCAAAGCTCGATCCTGTACAACAACTCCCTGACCGGGACGCCTGCGTATGTCCGGTTCTGGAATGCCGCGGCGGTGGCCAATGCCACGTACTATGGTGTTTCGGACGTGTTCAGCTTGCCGCTGGGCGACATCTTCAACCTCGCGGAATATGACTTTGCGCCCTCGGAAAGCGCGCCTCACATCACGAACATCGAGTTCGAGTACACGCCGGTGCAGACGATCCCGGAACCGTCGTCGCTGTTTGGCATCGGGTTGGTCATCCTGCTGTGGGTCAAACGCCGTCAATGGCTCGCCGCCTTGAGTCTGGCGGCGCTCACGGTCAATGTTCACGCCCAGGAATTGCGGAGATTTGACATCACCGCCAGCGTGGGAATCCGCACCGAGACCGGCGCGCTCTTGTCGGGGAGCAACCCCGACGTCGCGGGCGGCGCAACGGGATGCCTCGTGCAGATCATTGATGTGGGACCCAACGGTGTGGCAGACCTGCCGGCCGGGAACGGCAATCCCGGCGGAGACGATTTTGTGTACGCGACGACGACGATAGGCAAGGGCATTGCGCCAAACGTGCCGGTCAGCGGACGATTCGCCACCACGGTGTTTCCCGCGCCGGCGAATGGACGGCGGCTCTACGCGCGGGTGTTTAACGCCCCGACCGTGGCGACGGCGACCCGGTGGGGTCAGTCAGCGACGTTTGTCGTGGACGGGACGGCGGTGATGGACGTGAGCGTGCTGGGATTGACTGTCACGGGGCAAACGGTCGGAGTGGATCCGCGGCTGGTGGATTCCGACGGTGACGGTCTTACCGACTACGAGGAGTTGATCGCCAACACGAATCCGCTCGACGCGCAAGACGTGCTGAAAACCGAACCGCTCCACCTCGCCTCCGGCCAAATCGTGGTGGCTGTCGAAGCGCGGACAGGCCGGCACTATGTCCTGCAGCGCGCGGAAGACTTGGTCAACTGGCAGGACGTCGGACCGACCCAGCAGGTCATGATCGGCTCAAGCCTCTGGCTGCAAGACCCCCATCCGCCGGACAGCGCAAAGATGTTCTACCGGGTTCGCATTCACATGCCGTAGCCGGTCGGTCGTCGTTCTCAAGACAGTCCGCGCTGTTGTTCCCGGTACGCTTGCGGGGTCACCCCAAACTGCCGTCGGAAAAGCCGGTAGAAGTGACTCAGGTTTGTCAGGCCACAGTCGAGCGCAATATCCATGATTTTCGCGTCGGTCATGGCCAGTTGCCGGGCCGTGTGTTGCATGCGGATCCGGTTGACGTAGTTGGAGGGCGTTTCGTGGAGCCACTCGCGGGTGACGCGGGCGACATGTTCGGGACTGCGGCCGGCCAGTTTGACAAAGGCCGGGGCGCCCGCGCGGAAGTTGGCCGGTTTGGCGATCTCGACGCAGGCGCGGCGCAACCATTCCGGCAAGTCCGCCGGCAGGGAGGCGGGGGGCGAGGGGGCGAGGCGGTGCAGCAGGTTGAGTAGAAACCGTTCAATCGCCAGCCGGGTGCGCGGAGCCTGAAAAAGTTCGTCCGCGGACCGGGCGAGCCATTGGAGTTCGGCGGCGTCCAGATGACGAATGGCCGGTTCGCTCCACGGGGTGGAATACCGGGCGGTCAACCAGTCGTAGGTGTCGCGGGTAAACGCGACGTTGGTCAGTTGCATGGTGGTGGCTGATTCCAGCGCGTGGGTGTCGGGAGGACGGATGAAGATGAGGTCGCCGGTTTGAAGAGTCTGCGTGCCGGCAGGTCCCGATTGTGTGCCGCTGCCGGTATCAATCCAGAACAATTCGGCAAAATCGTGAGTGTGCAGCCGCGTGGGAGTGGCGGGTGTTTTCCATGACCGGGCGACGTGAAACGCATCGTCGCCCGCGATCTCTTTCCAGCGCAGGATGGTCGGCATATCAATAAAGGATAACAGAATGTCAGCCGGCAGCAAGACAGGGGCGCGGGGTTCCGGTACGGTGTGCGCATGACAACGACTCCACGGCTGACGGCTGAGCAGGTCGCGTTTTACCAGCGCGAAGGGTATTTTTTGCCGAGCGGACCCGTGTTTCCGGAACGGAAATTCCGGGGGCTGCAAGAGCACTTTGAGGCATTGCTGGCGCGGTGGCCGGCGGACAAGCGGCCGGAAGGGATGGATGTGCCGCATTTCACGGATCCGCAGTTGATGGAGTGGTTGCTGGCGGACGAGGTGTTGGATTTGGTCGAGCCGATTATCGGGCCGGACATCGCGTTGTTCTCCAGTCATTTCATCTGCAAACCGAAAGGCGACGGCAGGCGCGTGCCGTGGCACGAGGATTCGGCGTATTGGAACAAGATGTTGGCGCCGATGGAGGTGGTGACGGTCTGGCTGGCGATTGATCCGTCCACCGAGGCGAACGGGTGCATGTATGTGATTCCGCGCACGCACAATACCGGGCGCAAGGGCTTCTCGGATTACGACCCCGTGGATTTGGCGAAAAACGTGTTTCCGACAGAGATCACGCCGGCGCAGCGCCATGACGCGCGGGCGGTGCCGTGCGTGCTCGCGCCCGGCGAATGTAGTCTGCACGATGGGCGGCTGATGCACGGGAGTCCGCCCAACACGAGTTCGGTTCGCCGGTGCGGTTATACGATGCGCTACATTCCGACGACGGTGAAATTCAACGCCGCCGAATATCCCTGGCACCAAATCTATCTCGCGCGCGGCCGCGACCACGCCGGCAATCAATACGCCGATCCGGGCCGGGCGTATCCGGAATTGCTGGAGCGTCGCCCGTGGAACCGCAAGCAGGGTCATTGAGATGATGACGCCGCGGGAGCGATTCTTGACCGCGCTGCGCAATGGCGTGCCGGATCGGGTGCCGGCCACGCCGGATCTCTCGAACATGAGATTGCCCCGATATTTTTTGCAGCTTGCAGGTTCAGGACACATCTGGCCAAGGACTCCCCTCGCACCTTAAAATCAAGGCCTCACCGGCTGAGTTGTTCAACGCCCAGTTTGAGTTGGCGACCACGGATGACGGCTATTGATCTGACATTCCGTGCCACCCTTTCATCTGTCGCCCGGCAGCCGTCGCATTTTATGCATGCAAATGACGCATTGGTGCAATTGCGCCGATGGGCTGTGTGGACTATGTATGCTCCGAAATCAGAATTGGTTAGTGCCTTCATGCTATGAAAACTGCCGTCAGAGCGTTCACGATGATTGAGATGTTGGTCGTAATCGCCATCATCGGATTGCTGGCCTCGCTGCTAATGCCGTCGTTGGCGCGAGCGCGGTTCAACGCTCGACTGACAGCCTGTTCCAGCAATCTGCGGCAGATCACCTCCGCCGCCACTACGTATGCGGCTGATTCAAACGGTTTCTATCCGGGCTACAAGATCAAGGACGATGGCACGGCTGCCCCCACGCGTGGACGCAGCTATGACAGCGTCCCGGCCGAGCTTGGCCCGTATTGTGGTGGAAGTGTGAATTGGAAGGTCAATCCCCTTTGGAAATGTCCTGAGGCAGCCATCTTGTTAAAAACTTACAACAAATCTCCCAACAATAACTTGTACGCGTTGTATTGGAACACGACGCAGGCGCTTTACAGCGGAACTCTTGGCTACTACCAGTCAATGTATATCCCCAAAGAACCATCCGAAGTGCTGCAGAAGCCGGGCGGGTCGCTGAAGTTTAATGGATATGGGGGATACCTGAATACTTGGGGCGGCAAAAGCTGGGAATCCACCGTGTTGGCATCGGACATCTCGCACCTGAACGGCAATCAGCAAGATAAGATCATATCGGGGCATCCGATGGGAAGTATCACCAACCAAGCTTCCAATGCCTTCAGCGGATTGTGGTTGGTCAACGGGGGGATTGCCACGGCCAATTACAGTTTTACGGACGGCAGAGTGCAGCGGTTTTCGTTTAGCAGGCCGGTCGCTCCCTCCATCATGCAAGCTGCGGCTGACAATCCCCTTCAAAGCGACAATTTCATGATACCTCGAGCTTGGCTTCGTCAGTACCCTTGACCCACGATGAAAATGAAGCTCAAGCATTCCATCCGTGAGCGAACAGCCTTTACACTGGTTGAACTTCTGGCTGTGCTGTTGGTGATTCTCGTGCTTGTCGGGATGAGTTTGGGCATGGCCAAGTATGTCAGCAACCGAACAAACGTCTCGCAAACGCGGGTGCTGCTCGCCAAGCTGGAAATGGCCATCGAGAATTTTCGTTCTGAGAACGGGTACTATCCCAGCACCACGATTTACCGTGTCTCCCCGGTTGACTACCATGCGGAAAGAGAAAACTCCGCGAGACTCTACGCCGCTTTAACAAGTCCCAAGAGTTACGCCACGTTCGGGCCGAGTGAAATCATCAAGATGAACAATGGAACCACCTACATTATTGATGCTTGGGGGACGCCGATCAATTACTACTGCCCCGAAAGCAACGTCGCTTATTATGTTTCGAATTCGGGCGTTAGCTTGGGCGTTGATTATGTGGCTTCTACCAACTATTACGTTCCCGGCGTGGACAACTACGCACAGGGAGGGATGGTGAATACCGAGACCTACGACCTTTTTTCCTATGGTCCCGACAAGAGAACCTCCGTGCCGGGTTGTACGGTCGTCAATGGCGGCACATTTACGTCAGGATGGCCCAGAGGCTGGACCAACCATGCAATTCTGGCCATTGATGATATCTGGCCGCGTCAGCGTTAGGAAAACTACATGTTCAGTCGCCATATTCGTTCTTCCACAAGAGGGCGGACAGGCACCTGCAATGCAGACCAAGAATGTTTCCTGAAAGGCTGGCAGGTTGCCCACATAACAACGCTGAAGTTCGGGAGAACGCAACTGTGAATTCCACCTATGTTATCTTGGGAGTCGTCGCCCTCATTTTTGGCGTGGTGGTGGCGTCCCGGCGCAGCATCGAGCCGCGTCTGCGCTTGGCTGCGGGCGTGCTGGCCCTGGTAGCGATTGTTTTCATAACCTTCGGGCAGGCATGGTTCACAGACAGCTTGGTGCGACGGTATGAGGATGCTAGTCTCAGACAGGGATACGTCTTGGGGTTTGGACTCGGCCAGCACCTCAAACAGACGCAGTCGGGCCGTTCGTTGGTTATCCTTCGGAGTGCGGCGGTAAGCGCGCGCGACCGTGAAACCATCAACGGTTTGAAGGATGGGCTGGAAGGATCATTAAATGTGGTCGCGGAGCATGAACTCGACACATCAAGAGCATTGGATTACCGGGCAACAGCGTTGCTGTTCACCCAGGAGTTGCTGACGGAACTAAAGTCCACGGGAGCAGACATCGTCGTATCGTTTATAGGCCTGCCCATGCGTGTGGACGGTGAAGGTCATGTGGACAGCCGGGCTACCACCGATTTGTGGCGCAGCCCTGAGTACGCTGCGCTTCAGTGGGCATTGCCGGTTCCGCCCGCGCTGTCACCTGCTGGGATGTTCCGGGAAGGCCGCGTGCTGGCTGCCGTTCGGGAAAAGCAGCATGAGGTAACGGCCAAGGGCTTCCCGGCCTTCCTCGAAATCAAAGGCACACCGGCCGAGTTGTGCAACGCGTGGTTCGAGGTGATCACAGCGGACACAGGCCTGTAATCAACCGGCTTGGCGCCGGTGAGATCATGCGGACAATACCGCGGTTTGAAAACGTGGCGGACACTGAAACGCGCGGCAATCGCACTGGCGCCGTTGGCATTCTTACAGCCGGTGCCAACACGCCAACTCAGTCTGCAGACGATGCAGTTCTGCCAGCAGACCGGCAATCATCTTGACGGCGGCCGGGTTCAAGTCGAATTCCGCGCGCAGCCGTTCGATCTGCCGGATCCGGCGGAGAGCTTGTGCGTCGAACGCCATCACCCCGAACGGCGGCAAAAAGACCGGCTTGACCAAGCGTTGGCGGCAGTAAACCAAAATCGAACGCCGCGTCGCCCCGGTCAGATCGCACGTCACTTCCAAGCTGTAGAGCGTGCCGGGATGCGGTTGAAACAAGGTCAGTTCAACGCTCATATTCTTTCGCCAACTCCTCCCACAGTTTCTGGGCGCGCGGCGTCGCCCGCTCCGGCAACCGCAGCGCCACCACCACGAACAGATCTCCGCGACCGCCGTCCTTGCGTGGCAGACCCTTGCCGGCCAAACGCAGTTGCCGGCCCGCGGTCGTGCCGGGCGGAATCTTCAACGCGACCGGGCCGTCCAGTGTCGGGATCGTCACGCGGCGTCCCAGCGCGGCGTTCCACGGCGGCAGCGCCAGATCGTGATACACGTCGCTGCCTCGCACCCGAAAATCGGGATGGTGGTCAAACTTCACGCGCAGATACAAATCACCCGCGCCACCGCCCCCTGTGCCTTCGTGGCCGCGGCCGGCCAGCCGGATCAGTTGCCCCTCCGAAACCCCGGCGGGGATGCGCACCCGGTAGGTCTGCGATTCGGTTTGACCGGTGCGCGGGTTGGTCCGCCGCATGGCGACCTGCCGGACCGTGCCGCGCAAGGCTTCTTCCAGCGTGACGAGGATGTCGCCTTCAATGTCCGCCCCGCGCTCCGCTTCCGTGGCACGTCCGGATGGTTGAAACCCGAAATCCTCGAACCCGGCGAACCCGCTGCCGCCCCGGCCGCCGAAGAATTGCTCAAAGAAATCACTGAACCCGGTCCCGCCGAAATGGACCTCAAACCCTTGCGATCCGCCCGGCGCGCCGCGATGCACCCGGTATTGCTCCCAGCCCGGCGGCGCACCCT
>CAZEQV010000172.1:0-7507 GCA_964514435.1 uncultured Verrucomicrobiota bacterium | reverse complement strand
GGACCCAGTATCCACGGGGCGAATTCTTCATCGCCCATGCCGGCCAATTCGCTCTTCGTTTTCTCACCGCTGGCCACCGACACAAGTTTATCGAAAATGCGGCGTCCCACCTGTTCCACCGTTTCTGTGCCGTCCATGACCGTGCCGGCGTTGATGTCCATGTCGTCTATCATGTGATTGTACAACGCTGTGTTGGTCGCGATCTTGAGGCACGGAGCCGGTTTGCACCCATAAACGCTGCCGCGCCCGGTCGTGAATGCTCCGATGTTGCAGCCACCGGCCACCAACCCGGTCATGCTCACGGGATCCAAGCCGGGCGTGTCCATAAAACACAATCCCGGTATCGTGATCGGGTCAGCGTACCGGTACACGGCCGCCAACGGCGACTGTCCGGCCTTGGCCACGGCGCCGAGGCTTTTCTCATAAATCGTCGTCAACCCACCGGCCTTGTTTCCGAACGTCGGATTGTTGTCAATCGTCGCGCCGTGCATCCGCGTGTAGTTCTCCCACCAATGAATCAACCCAATCAGTTTCTCGCCGACCTCGCGGGCAACCGCGCGGCGGGTCAGCAAATGTTCCGCGCCATAAATCTCCGTCGTCTCCGCCAGCACCGACGTTCCGCCTGACCGCACGAGTTCGTCCGACGCGATCCCCAAGGCGGGATTCGCCGTGATGCCGCTGTTGCCGTCCGATCCGCCGCAGTTCATGGCCAACGTCAGTTTGCTGACCGGCTGCGGTGTCCGACGCAACGAATTCGATTGCGGCAACAGTTTCATGACCGCGGCGATACCGGCCTCCACAGTCTTGCGGACGCCGCCCATCGTTTGGATGTGCATGAACGCAGGCGCAATCTCACCGGCGCGCGGTTGGTCGAGCTTGTGATTCTTGACGATGAATTCGATCTGGTTGGTTTCACAACCAAGCCCGATCATCACGTACCCGGTAATGTTCGGATGCAGCGCGATGCCGGCCAAGATTCGCTGCAACAATTCCGCCGGCTCACCGGGCTGCACACAACACCCGCTCTTGTGCGTGAACGCCACCACACCATCCACGTTGGGAAAATCGCGCTGCAACTGTGGCGACCGGAAATATTCGGCGACATATTTCGAAACCGTGGCCGAACAGTTGACGCTGGAAATTATCGCAATGTAGTTGCGAGTGCCGGCCCGCCCGCCCGGTCGGGCGAAGCCCTGAAACCGCCGCACCGCTTCCTCAGGATGATAGCGCACCGGAACTACCTCTTCGCAGAACCGGTAATCCCGTCCAAAATCCTTCATCATCAAGTTGTGGGTGTGCACGTGATCGCCCGCCAAGATGTTCTGGCTGGCGAACCCGATAATCTGGCCATATTTCCTGACCGGTTCACCTGCAGCCACGTCACGAACGGCGATCTTGTGGCCTTGCGGAACATCTTGCCGCAGCGCAAGCGCACCGGCTTCCCGCTGCAACACCGTGCCGCCCGGTAACGCGCGTTTCAATACCGCCACATCATCCGTCGCGCGCAACAACAGGGCTGCATCATCAAAGTTCAGGGTCGTCATGGAAGTGTTCTCACTCTACACAGCGTCAGAGGTGCCATCAATGCCCTTGCTCAACTGATACCGGTTCCACAGGATCACCGCCACGGGACAAAGTATCGCCGTGGTCAGCGTCGAAATCGAAACTTGGGCGGTGGCGGTTTCGAGAATGTCTTTGTATTTGGTCGCGATTTCAGGCGGCATCTTACCGGCTTTCGCCGCCGCTTCCGCCGCCAGCATCACGGCAGCCGGTGTGCCGATGGCGTTGCCGGCGGTTGAACCTTCCGCCCAACCGGCAATCTGGCTGCGCTCGCGAAACAATTTCAGCACCAGCATACCGGCAAATCCTGTCAGGACCGTGGTCATCAGCCCCAGCGTCAATCCACCCAGCAACACGTCGGAATGGAAGAACACGGCCAAATCCATCCCAGTGCCCAGCGCCAGGGCAAAAAACGGAATCGTCAGTCTTTCGCCGGGCGCAAGAAACTGGCGAATCTCAGGATCCAAGTTGCCGAGCGCCATGCCGGCTGCAATGGGAATCAACACCGCCAGAAACACGATGACCGGGAAGTGCGCGCCCATCAGCCCCAATCCCACGAGCGTCAGGAACGGTCCGTCGTTCAGTGACAGCACGCCAATCGCGCCGACATCGGAACGATTCCCGTATTGCCCGGTAAGAGCAACGAACATTCCGCCGTTGCTGTTGGTCATCGCCGCGATGATGGCCACTGTGGACAATCCGAGCAATCCTTCGAACGAATCGAAGAACTTGCCGGACAAAAATCCCACCGCCAATCCCACCAGATACTTCGACAATGTCAGCAACGCGCCCTTCTTCAACGCCACGCCGCCCACGCGCAGGTTCATCTGGCTGGCGGCGCAAAGCAGGAACATGGCAATCAACGTCAACGCACCGTTCTTGAACAGCGCTTCGGTGAAACCGCCGATGCGGAAGAACTCGTAATGCCCCTTGGCGGTGGCCGGTGCCCCGAGCCATCGGAGCAAATCCTGAACGACAGGCAAATGCATCTGATCAATCGTGTTGAGCAAAGCGCCCAGCATCAGCGGCACAATCATCAGCCCGCCCGGCACTTTCTCAATCGCCGCTTTGATCCTCATCCACTATTCCTTGGCGGCCGCTTTCTTGAAATCGCCCGCTTTCACAATCGTCATTTTGGAGTAATCGAGATACTTTTTCAGCGTGGCGTTGACCTTCTCCACCGTCAATTTCTCCACCGCCGCTTCTAACTCCGCGTCCCAAAGGAAGGTCCGATCCATCATCAAATACTGCGCCAGTGCACTGGCCAACCCACTGTCGCTGGAGCGCCCCACCTTCCTCGATTTCAACAAACCGGACTGCGCCGTGGCAAACTCTTCCGCGCTCAGACCGTCCTTCGCCGCACGTTCGATCTCCTCTCTGAACGCCGCCTCCAGTTTCTCGACGTTCACAGGATTGTAGATGGCGCTGGCGGTGAACCCGCCGTTCTCATCGAGCATGCCGGCATAGAAACGTCCGCCCACTCCATAGCTCAACCCTTCCTTCTGACGAATTCGGACTGCCAACCGTGAATTGAGGAATCCACCTCCAATCGCAAAGCCGCCGACAGTCAAAGCGGGATAATCCGGATGGTCGTTGCGCATGGGAAAACCGAGTGCGGCAAGGAACACCGCGTTGGCTTTGTCCGGCGTCTCAATCACGGTCACCGACGCCCCCACCGGCTGATACGGATTCTCAATACGTTTGTAGGGCGACGGACTCTTCCAGTCGCCAAACGATTCGCGCAAGGCGGCCACAATTTCCCCGGCATCAAAGTCTCCGACCACCGCGCCGGTCGCGTCGCTGCCGCCATGAAACTTCGCGGCAAACGCCTTGACCTGCTCCAACGTCACCGCTTTCAACGCCTCCACTTCCTCATCACACGTCATCGTGTAACGCGGGTCCGACTTGGGACGGGGATTGGTGATGCGCGCCAATGCGTTTCGCGCCAACGCACCGGGATCCGACTTTTGTTGTTCGAGATTCGCGAGCCATTCCTCCCGCAGCTTCTCAAACTCGTTGGTGGGAAAGGAAGATTGCCGGAGCATCTCAGCGGCCAGCCGAATCGTGTCCGGCAAATTGGCCCGGTCTGTTTCCATGCTCACGGTCAACGAATCCACCTCCCCCGCAATCCCGATCCGCGCTTTGAGTTTGTCCTGCGCCTCGTTGAGTTGCTGGCGCGTCTTATTCACGGTGCCCCGATTCAACATGGCACCCGCCAACTGTGCCGCCACGGACTGGTTCTGCAGCGATTCCAATGTGCCGAAACGGAAAGTGAACAGGGCGTTCACCGCGTCGCCCCGGTTTTCTTTCGGCAACAATGCGTACCGCATCCCGTTGGGCAACGCGCCGCGCGTAGTGCGATGCTCGATATGAGCCGGTGAGGTGTCGAAGTCTTCGCCTTGGGCAATCGCGGCGCGCCCCTTGTAGTCCTTCAACACCCCAGCCAAATCAGGCGCTTCGGGAATCTCCGACCTGTCCGGATTCTGGTCCGGCAGGAAAAATCCCAACGTGCGATTGGCCGTCTTGAAATAATGCCTGGCCACGCGCCCCACATCGGTCACGGACAATTTTTCCAATTCATCCCGGTAGAGAAACGCTAGCCGCCAATCGCCCTGTCCGATGTAATTGCTCAACCCCAACCCCACGCGGTCGCTTTGCTTGAAGTACATTTCGAAGTTTTTCAGCAACCTAGTCCGCGCCCGTTCCACTTCGTCAGCGGTCGGCGGATTCGCCTTCAAATCGTCGAGCACACGCAACATCGCCTCCTGCGCCTCGGCAATCGGTTGCCCCACTCTCACCTCGGTCCAGAATGTCACCACGCCGCCCTCCGCGTACCCCGCCGAATATCCGCCCTGACTCGCCGCTTTCTTGGATTCCACCAACGCCTTGTACAACCGACCCGACGGCGCGTCCGTCAACAGGTTCACCAGCACCGACAACGCCGCGCTGTCAGAATGCGCCGCGGGAGCCGACCGGAACATACAACTGAACACCTGCACGTCACCGGTCCGACGCAACACCACCTGGCGTTCACCATCCTGCACCGGCTCGCGCGTGTACGTGGGGATGAGTTGACGGTCGGGACGCGGAATCTTGCCGAAATACTCGTGCGTCAAGTCGAGCGCCTGTTGTTCGTCAATCTTGCCGGTCACGATCAACACCGCGTTGTCGGGCTGATAGTACGTCCGGTAAAACGCCTGCAACCGTTCGATCGGCGTGCCCTCGATGTCCGACTTCTCACCGATGGTCGGGTTGCCGTAGTTATGCCACTGAAACACCGTATTGATCATCCGCTTGTACAACACGCTGGAAGGATCGTTCTCGCCCGACTCAAACTCGTTGCGCACCACGCTGAATTCGCTTTCCAAATCTTTTCGGGCAATAAACGAATTGATCATCCGGTCGCTCTCCATATCCAACGCCCACCGCAAATTGTCCTCCGTCGCATCGAACGTCTCATAATAATTCGTGCGGTCATACGAGGTCGTGCCATTGGGACGCGCCCCACGCTTGGACAGCTCCTCCGGTATGTTGGGGTGACGGGGTGTGCCCTTGAACACCAGATGCTCCAACAGATGCGCCATGCCGGTCTCGCCATAGCCTTCGTGCCGGGAACCCACCTTGTACGTCACATTGACCGTAATCGTGGGCTTCGACGGATCGGGAAACAACAGCACCGACAGCCCGTTGGCAAGCCGGTACTCGGAAATACCCTCGACCGACGTGACGAACTCCACGCCGGCCGGCAACTTCAGCTTGTGATCCGCGGCCTTGATGGCACCCGCGCCAAGCCCCAACAGCAACCAACAAACAAAGACGTTTTTCATCAAAGAATACCCTCGCCCGATTGATGACGGTTGACCTTACCAGAACATCACCACATGGCAACCCTGCCGGACACGGGAACATTGGTTCTGCAATGAAACTCCTGCAGCCGATCCAGCATCCGCTTCACCCGACGCCCGTGCTGGGCTTGACCGGCGAGGTTGGCAACCTCGAATGGATCGGCGTGATGATCATACAACTCCAACTCGTCCGTGCGCGGGAACCACGTCAAACGATACCGGTTATCGTAGATCGAAAAATTCGTGTGTTCGGCGCGCGGACAATAATTACTGACCATGACCGGTCGGCTTTCGACACCGTCGGTCCGCCTCCGTTCCAGCAATCCCCGACCATGCACATTTTGCGGAATGATCATTCCCGAAAATGCACATAGCGTCGGAAGAAGGTCTGTGTGGCTGGTCGCGGCTTGAACGCGACGTTGCCGGGGGAGTTCGACGGCGACGGAGGCCGGAACGCGCATCAACATCGGGACGTGGTTGAGTGATTCGCTGCCCACCGTGAACTTGTACGCCAATCCATGTTCACCCAACCACTCACCGTGGTCGGATGTGAAGATAAGCACCGTGTTGTCCCATTGACCGGTCTCGCGGAGCGTTTGCACAATCTTGCCCACTTGCCGGTCAATCAGATGATTCATCGCATCGGTGTATTGCCGAATCCGTTTCACGGCCGCAGGCGGCACCTTCCATCCGTCCAACTGCCGATAGGCAGAAGGTTTCGCCAGCAATGTTTCCGGCCCCGCCCCTACCGGCATCGTATCGTGCGTTTCAAACTCCGAGGCCAGATCAGCCGGTGGTGTGAACGGATGGTGCGGATCGGGTATGCCCACCCACAGAAAGAATGGCTGCTCGTTGCCGGCCCGACCACGAATGTATTCGCAAGCGCGGTCGCCAATCCACGTCGTCGGATGCACGTCCGACGTCAAGCCGCCCGGATAAAGTTGCTCCACTTCGGGAAACAGACGCGGTGCTTTCCGGGTGGCTTCGCGGGCGGCGACGGCTTCGGGATGATTCTCACGCAACCAATAACCGTAGTGTCCGCCCACCCCTTCCCCGTGGCCGAGTGTCAGGTCAACACTCTGAAAACCGTAAAACGGTCCGCGCCATTCGCGCATACCGGGATCTTGATCCCATCGCACCGTTGACTCTTCGTACCCAAGCGCCGGATGGGACCCGGTCGGGGTGAGATGAATCTTGCCGACGGAAGCGGTGTGGTAGCCGTTCCCCGCCAGCAATTCCGTCAAGGTCGGAATGTGCGACGGACAACAGCCACCGGCAACGTGACTCGTGGGAATCGGGAGTGTTGTTGTCGGAACGTAACCGGCCCGCGGCAACGGCACGCCGTTGTACCAAACACCATGAGCGCCCGGATACAACCCGGTCAGCAACGAGGCCCGCGACGGCATACAGACGGAATTCGCCGCGATGTGACGTTGAAACAAGAGCGTGCGGCGGTCTTTTGCCAACCGGTCGAGATGCGGCGTCACCGCGCAGCGGTTGCCCGTGCAACCAAGACTGTCATGCCGCTGCTGGTCGGTAACGATGAGGATGAAGTTGGTCCGCGTCATGGTCGGCCCGCTCCCGAGACAAACCGCACACCTTGTTCGGTCAACTTTTCGTGCAGGCGCTTGATCGGCACGTCGCGCAGCCGTGTGCCTGCCTCGACAGCCAGGGCGGCGGCGCAACCGGCGGCTTGACCCAAGGCCATGCAGGTCGGTTGCACGCGTGCTGATGACATCGCGATGTGCGTGGCCGACAAAGAGCGGCCGGCCACCATCAGGTTCGACGGACCGACTCGCGGCAACAAGCACCGATAGGGAATGTCATACGTGCGCAATTCCTGGAGCTGGCATCCGCCTTTGCCGGACGGATTGTGAACATCAATCCCGTAGTTGGTCTGCGCCACCACATCGTCAAACTTGCGCGCTGCCACCAGATCATCGTTCGTCAGCGTGTACAGACCTTCGATCTGGAACGTCTCGCGCACACCGATCTGCGCGCCCACGTGCGACAAGATGTGACTCGGATGGCTGGTGCGCTGCAGAAAGTTGGCGATGCCGAATACCTGACGGAGTCCTTCCCGCTCGGCCTGGCTGCGTTCC
>CAZEQV010000171.1:0-7562 GCA_964514435.1 uncultured Verrucomicrobiota bacterium | reverse complement strand
ATTGCTTTGAGGTCTTCCATTTGCTGAATGGCCGCTTCGTCACCGGTCATCTGCAGTTCGGTGATGCGCGCCGAGAGAAAATCACCGGGCGGAAGCTGGATAATCGTATAGGTGATGATGGAAATGACGAACAAGGTGGGCACCATGATCAGCAATCGTCGTCCGATGTACGGATGCTTGAAGGCAACCAACAAGAGACCGGCCGCCACACTTCCCCACAGCATCCCGCGCACGACCGCCCCCAGACGGCTGGCGGCCGGCCGCGCCACCTCGGTGGTGATTGGGGATTGAGGCGCCGCCGAAGCGGTCATGCTGGGGTCGGGCTTGATTTCGATCATTGCCTGTTTGATCTGCGCCAGCGCACCGGGCGAGTCGGATGAATTCTCAAACCAAAACGTCTCGATGCCGGCATTGGCCGGAGTGGAAAAACCCGCGCCGACCAAAGCGGTCTTGGGAACATTGCGGAAGCCGTTCTTCACCACGACAAGTTGCGGTGGAGGCGTGCAGATGTTGATGTGCCAGAGATTGTCAGCAGCAATGTCCAGCACCTCGTTGAAAATGCGTCGTTGCTCTTCGCGGTCAGTTTTCTGAATGGCTTGCTCGTACAATTCCATCGCGCGTCGCAATGGATGATCCGCGGGCGGCTCAATCGCACCGGGTCGCTTGGCGCGCTCGTCACCGTACAGCCCGCCGAGCGCGTACCACACCCCAAACGCGGGCGCGTAGAACGACTCAATGTAGGTTGGCACGAAGTTGCGCGGCTCCAACAAGGGATAGAATTCGCTTTCGCCTGTCCACACGGTGAAATCGTGATCGTAACCAGCTTTCTCCGCATAGAACAGCGACCGGGCCCGTTCACGCAACACGGCCCGAACACCCACGCGCTTCCACTCATCAATCACAAACTGGGCGGGGCCGCTGCCGGTGTAATCGGTCACATTCAGATAGAACGTCATCCGTGAGCCGTCCGGGAAGGCGCGGAATCCCTCGGAATCGCGTTTGGTCAAGCCAATGGAATCGAGCAGTTGATTGGCCCGGTCAGGATCAAACTCGATAAACGCGCGCGCCAAGCGGGGATGATGAAAGAACGAGCCTGTTCCCGGCTCAAGTTGCGACGGCGTCGTCTGGTCGTTGAATTCGGCGTGGATGATTTCCTCGCGGTTGATGGCCAGCGACAGGGCCTGCCGGAATTCTTTCCTATTGAGGTACTCGTGTTTCCAGCGGGTGTCAGGATGCCGGGGATCAATGCGGCGGTTGAGAGACGGGTAAATGGTGTACACAGAGCGGGTGCCCTGCGCCCAGTGGTACACCTCGAAATTGTGCCGCTGACGTTGGCTCATCAACAGCGTGTAGTCCTCGTAGCGAATGTGGCGCAGTTGCATAGTGACTTCGCCGTTGGCTGCCGACAAACCAATCATGTTGGACGATTTCACGTCGAATATCACACGGTCAACGTAGGGAAGCTGTTGACCGTCGGTGTCCACCGCGAAGAAATACGGATTGCGCACGAAACTGTACGGCGGATTCGCCGTGTGCGAACGATAGACCCACGGCCAAAGCCGGGGATGTTCCGGGTTCATGAAATGCTGGAGCCGATTGTACACAGCCAGCGGACTGTTCAAGCGCAATGCCCGCATGGTGCCCTCGATGAGTTTCTTGTCGCCGATCTCGGGATGGAATTTTTCCAGATAATGTTTGGGCGCGGCGAATCCGCCGACGTTGGCCATGCGCTCGATGAACAAACCGTTCGGGACCGGGAACACAAACCGCAACGTGTAATCGTCCACTTTTTCGATGTCGCCCACTTGCCCGCCCACCCGCATGAAGTTCGGGATGGACTTGAAATACCTGGCGTTCTGGGTCCACCAGAAAATCACGTCATCAGCCGTGAAGGGATGGCCGTCCGACCATCGCACGCCCCGGCGGAGATAGACCAGAAACGCCCGCCCGTTGTCTTCAATCTTCCAGCCCTTGGCCAGATGTGGTCGAATGGGATATCCCTGCGGCGACCACCGGAACAAATAAGCGCCCGACATACGCCAGGTGATGACGCTGATGTCGTTCAGGGAACTGGCCACACGAAACCACGTGCCGCCGTACCGGCCATTTCCTTCCACACCCTCCAACACCAGCGGTTCTGGTCCGGTACGCTCGTGAACCGGAGGCAGCTTGGACTCTTTCACCAATTCAGCCAACAGCGGTGACTCTGATCGCGGCCACCACTTGGCCCCGGTTCCCTGCCGGTAATCCACGTCGCGCTGGATGACCGGCGGATTGGTCCCATCAATCTCGTTGTCCCGCAGTTTGGCGACCGCCGCCAATTCCTCGGGCGAATAGGCAGGGCGTTGCACCGTCAAGTCCGGTTTCACCACACCGGCCATCGCGTACAGTAATGCGTACACAAACACGCCTGCCGCGACCCAAGCCGGTACGCCGCGCAGCGCTAGACGAATGAACTTCATCGCATAGGGGATGGTTTCTACCAAGCCAGGGGCACGCCGGCCTCCTTGGCCACTTGGCGCAAGGCGTCAGCCGCCACTTTGAACAATTCGGGGCCGCTGAAGCCGGAAAGCTGCTCGTGTTTGGCCAAATGCGGTTCGAGACTGAGGAATCCACGATACCCGCTGGCATACGCATCGGCCAATATCTCCCGCAAATGTCCGTCGCCCTGCCCGGCCGGCATCACCTTGCCGGTTCCCATTTTGGCGTCCTTGATGTGTATGTGCGCCGTGTACGGTTTGAGCAACGGCCAGTTCTGAAGAGGATCCTCACCGGCCTGCACAAAGTTGGCAAAATCGAACGCCGCCTTGAACTGCGGACAGTCCAGCGTCTTGTGTAAGTCGAGACATTCCCGGCCCTTTTCGCCGTAGATATTCGCTTCGTTCTCGTGAACCAGGATCGGTTTGCGCCCCTTGAGATACTCGATCTTTTTGTGGAACCGGTTCATGACTTCGTCGCGGTGTCGTTTGACGAAATCCGCGTGGGATTGCCCGTCGGCCGGATAGTAGCTGAACACACGAATCAGCGGCGCCCCGAAGAACTCGGCCATGTCCACGGCGATCTTGAACCGGTCGAAGTGCGCATCCCATGACTGGTGAATCTTCACTTTGCCAATGGGCGAACCGATACTGGCCACACCCAGCCCGCTATCGGACAGCTTGCGCTTGATTTCGTCGCGCAACGGCTTGTTAAAATCGAGCACGTTCTTGCCGGCCACGCCGCGCAGCTCGAAGTGCGTGACGCCATTTTTCTTGCAGTGTTCAATTTGAACGTCCAGATCCGGCGATATTTCGTCGGCGAATGCGGCTACTTTGAGCATAGATTCTCCTTGATGTAATCGAAGCTTTGTTTGACGGAATCGAACGGGTCACCCGGACAGGTATCTTGTTCGACGGCAAACCACCGGCAGCCGGCCGCTTCTGCCGCCGGTATGATGGCTTTCCAATCGAGATTGCCGTTGCCGATTTCCGCGTGGGTGATGGTCTTGTTGTCGGGCATCACGGCGTAATCTTTGAGGTGGATGATGGGCAACCGCCCCTTGAGGCGGTGACACCAGCGCACCGGGTCGCCGCCGCCGTACTGGATCCAGTAGGTGTCCGGCTCTCCTTGCAGGTACCGGGGATCGGTCATTTCGTAGAGGTGCTCCAGCACGGGCTTGCCGGCCACGCGCCGAAACTCGATCTGATGATTGTGATAGCAGAGAAGCTGCCCGGCCTCGTGCAGAACCTTGCCGGCGGCGTTGAGCTTGCCGGCAAACGCGCCAATATCCTCCAACGTGTCGAACTTGATGTTTCGCGGATACGGATAGGCGGTGATTTTGCAGCCGAGTTTGCTGAGTCTCTCGGCAATCACGTGCGGCTGGTCGAGGATCGTGTCGCTCGATTCGTGGGTCGCGCAACAGGTGACTCCTTCCCCTTTCAGGATGGCAACGGTTTCGGATTCCGGCATGGCGCAGACCGCGCTGATTTGCACGGCCTCATAGCCGATGGCGCGGACGCGTTTGATGGTGGAAGCGAAATCGGCCGGTGTCTTGCAGAAATTGCGCAAGGTGTAGAGCTGAATGGCCACTTGGTTGATTCTCATGACAATTTCCTCGTTGTTGCTATTTGCTGAATGAGGCCGAGATGTCGGCGCTGACGGTTGACACAGTCTGTTTCTTGAATCGGGATTTGGCCATGAGTTTCTGCAAATGCCGTTCGTAGGCTTTGCCGTCCATCGGAATCTCAACGGTCTTGCCGGTGAACGAGGAGTACAACATGGCGCAGGCCAGCGTGACGGAGTGAATCCCCTCGGTGGCGTCAGCCAATAGCGGCGTGCCTTTGAGAATGGAGTTCACAAAGTTTTGCGTGATTTCCTGATGGCCACCGCCACCCGAACCGGCAGGGATTTCACAATTCCACACGGGGGGACGCGAGAATGGATTCTTCGCGGTCTTGCAGAAAACATTCATCGGGATTTCGTTGCGGACAAGTGTGGTCTTGCCGCCTTCCACAACGAGTTTGCCGCGGTCGCCGGAAATCTCGAGGCGGTTGGTGCCGGGCGCTTCACCAGTGGAAGTGATGAACACGCCCGTGGCGCCGTTCTTGTACTCCAAATAAGCGGTCACTTCGTCTTCGACCTCAACGTCGTGGTATTTGCCCAAATGACAGTACGCGCGGACACGGACCGGCATGCCGGTGATCCACTGCAGGAGGTCGAGGTTGTGCGGGCTTTGGTTGAGCAACACGCCGCCGCCCTCGCCGCGCCACGTCGCGCGCCAACCGCCTGATGAATAATACACATCGGGACGGAACCAATCCGTGATGATCCAGTTGACCCGCCGTATTTCTCCCAGCTCACCGGCCGCAATCAGGTTCTTGATCTTTTGATAATTGGGATTGGTGCGTTGCTGGAACATCGCCCCAAACTTGATGGCGCGGTTCTTCTTTTTCGCCGCGCGGTAAGCGGCGATCAAACGTTCCGCGTCGGCGGGATGCACCGAGATCGGTTTCTCCACCAACACATGCAGTCCATTGGCAAACGCATCCATCCCGATCGTCGTGTGGTCGTAATGAGGTGTGGCAATCAACACCGCGTCCACCAAACCCGACCGGATCAACTCGCGGCTGTCGCGGAAATGTTTCACGCCGCCAAAGGGCGACAACCGGGCCGGGTCGGTGTCACACAACGCCGTGAGTTCCGCGCCGGACACTTTCTTGTCCAGCAGATACTTCGTGTGATGCGTCCCCATGTTGCCAATCCCGATAATTCCAAACCTGACTGATTTCATTTCTTGATGTCCTTTTGTTGCTCTGCGGCTGATTCGATCAAAAGCCCGCGTCCGCAAGTTGCCGGCGCAACTCGCCGATCGCACCCGCACACTGGCCGGCAAAGTCCTTCCATGACGACTCGATCGCGATGCGCCCCTGGTAGCCCGCCTTCTTCAGCGCGCGGAGGTAGGGCCGAAAATCATCGCCCGCCACGCCGGGGGGCGTGCGTTTCTCCTTCTCCGCAACGTGAACGTGCCGGAGCAAGGAACCGTGCGCTTCGATGTCTTCTGGCCCCTGTCCGTCACGCATCATGTGAAAGATATCGGCCAACAACCACACCTGGGGATGACCGCACCGGCGCACCGCCTCGGCGCCTTCGGGAACGGAATTGATGATGTTGCACTCGCCGGAGTTCAACGGTTCCACCACAATTGTCACGTTGTGCTTTTGCGCCAGGGGGCCGAGTTGTTTAAGCATCTCCACAAACTGCTCAAAGGCTTTGTCCTTGGAGAAGCCATCCGGCACCCTGCGCGCCCCGCCGCTGCCGAAAACAAAAATCCCCAAGCCGATTTGCTTCGCGCGGGAAAAAGCGGCGTCCGCGTACCGGAGTATCCCGGCCAGGTCCACATCGGGACCCACGCATTTCATCGCCGCCGGCAGAAAACAGTTGGCGGCCGGCACGGGCAAACCACAGGCCAATGCCTTCTCCCGGTTCGGAACAAAGTCTGCTTCGGGTCGTTCTCCCAAAAGCAAATTCTGGATATGTTCTTCCACAAACTCACCACCGGCCGCGCGAACGATGGCAGCCTGGCTGACCGATGTGCAGACTCCGATTTTCAATATCAACTCCTTGCAGGGCGTGAAACGTCACCTTCTGATTACCGAATGATGCCGGGTGTGACAAGAAACAAAACACCCGCAACGCGCGTTGCGGGTGTCTCGTCAGATTTCAATGCGGCCGTCTTACTTGTCTGATTTGTCGGGATTGGGAAACGCCAACAAGGCCGGCTCAATGTAGGTCTTGTCGTACTTCGGCGTGGGGAACGGACATGTCACAAAGTCCCACACACCGACTCCGAGCCGGTAAACGGCCCAACACACACCAACCGGCACTCCGATGAGATGTCCGCCCACCTGACCGGCCACCGTGTCAGAGCGGTTGGCATGAGCGATCATTTGTTTCGGGATTTCAAACGGGCAACTGACAACGTTGGCCAAGCCGCGACCGCCCTTGTTGACGGCCTTCGTGCAATTCAGCGGCTCATACCGGCTCACGCGCGGTTCCTCCGTCGCCGGTGCGCTGGCGTCGCCACTGGCCGAGTTCTTGGCCGTAAAATTCGTGTTCGGAGCACTGGCCGCTTCTTGGGCGCGAGCGCTGTTGGCCGCCATGATACCGCACAACAATACTGCAACGAGACATGACTTCTTCATTGGTTGACCTCCGTGGTTGTTGGGAAAGAACAGACCATTTCACCCCGTCAATGTCAAGCGCCTGCCTCGACAAATTGCCGGAAGTGGTAACCCCGACGGTGAATCGCGTTGCTGGCAATTCCCAGGGCTGCTACACTCCGCCCGTGAACCAAACCCGACTCGCCAAGCTACTCGACAACGTCAAAGCCGGCAGGCTCACGGTGCCGGCTGCGGTTCGCCAGTTGAAATCCCTGTCCATTCACGACCTCGACTTTGCGCGCGTGGACGGCCACCGCTCGTTGCGCAAAGGTTTTCCCGAGGTGATTTACTGCGAGGGGAAACCCCCGGCGCAAGTGGCCAAGATTGCCGGCAGCATTCTCCGTCACAACGAAAACCTGCTGGCTACCCGCGCGTCCGTCGAAACGTACCGGGCCGTGCGACGCATGTTCGCCAAAGCGCAGTATCATGAATCCGCCCGCGCCATCACGGTCGTTCATCGCCCGTTGCCCAAGCGCACCGGCCTTGTGGCCGTGCTGTGCGCCGGCACGACAGACATTCCGGTCGCCGAAGAAGCTGCCATCACCGCCGACATCATGGGCAACCGCGTGCAACGCCATTACGACGTCGGCGTGGCCGGACTCCATCGCTTGCTGGCCATCAACGAAGAACTGCTCGACGCCAATGTGTTGATCGTCTGCGCCGGCATGGAGGGCGCCCTGCCCAGCGTGGTGGGCGGGTTGGTGGACGCGCCGGTGATTGCCGTTCCCACATCGGTGGGATATGGCGCCTCGTTTGGGGGAATCGCGGCCTTGCTGGCCATGTTGAACTCATGCGCCAGCGGCGTGACGGTCGTGAACATCAACAACGGGTTCGGCGCCGGTTACGCCGCCAGCCTCATCAATA
>CAZEQV010000170.1:0-7578 GCA_964514435.1 uncultured Verrucomicrobiota bacterium | reverse complement strand
CGTCGGCGCGAAAATAGACAGCCGGTCCGTTGCCGTATTTGTGGTCGTCAGGCGTCAACCGGTAACGCTGTTCGATGATCGCTCGGGCATGGCCGATGGAAAGGAAGTTCTCGTCGGTCAGAACCTCGCTGGAACTGACCGGCATCATTTCGATGAAACGAACCGGCAGCTTCCGGGCGGCAGCGAACTCGACCAGGTCGAGGAGTTCGCCATCATTCTTACCCCGCATAAGCACACAGTTTAGTTTCACTTGGGGGAAACCGGCGGCTTGGGCGGCTGCGATGCCGGCCAGGCAGTCGGCGAGGTTGCCCGTGCCGGTCAGCGAGCGATAGAGAGTGGCGTTGAGTGTATCGAGGGAGATGTTGACCTTGGTCACACCGGCCAGCCGGAGCGATTCGGCCAGCGGCGCGAGCAAAGTTCCATTCGTGCTGAGACCGATGTCCATGACGCCCGTGCTGCGGCGAAGCTCGCCGACGAACTCCGGCAGGCTGCGCCGCACGAGCGGTTCGCCGCCGGTGATGCGAAACTTGGAAACTCCCAGTGAAGTCGCCACGCGTGCGACACGGATGATCTCTTCGTAGGTGAGGATTTGGCCTTTGGGCAGCCATTCCACGGCCATGTCATGCGGCAGGCAATACGCGCAGCGTTCATTGCAGCGGTCGGTCACGGAAATGCGCATATACGAGACGATGTGCACGACGGCACAGTACCGGGAGCGATTGGAGAAAACAAGAGTTTCACAGGGAAGAAGCGACACGGACGTTTTGAATCATGCCGTGCGCCTGTTTGTTCTCTGGAGCAACGCCGTGCTTGATTCATGGCGGTTCCAAACGTACTCTCTGACGGCGCCAGTGACGGGGTGACGTCACAGCCATCAACCGCAAGGAAGCATCGAGAATGACATTCAAAAGAATAGCCGTTGCGTTGGTTGTCGTCCTTTTGGGCGTCAACCTGTTCATTGCCGCGCAGATTTATTCCGCCGCCACGTCCAAATCCGACAAGGACAACCCGTACGCGCAATTGGAGTTGATCACGCGTGTGATGGAGTTGATTCGCAAAGACTATGTGGACACGGACCGTATTTCCTACAAGGATCTCACGTACGGCGCGCTCCGCGGAATGCTCAACACGCTCGATCCCCACAGCCAGTTCATGGAACCGCAGTCCTATCAGGACATGAAGGAAGACACCGAGGGACGATTCGGCGGGCTGGGCATTGTCATCAGCAATTCCAAGGAAGGCTTCCTCACCATTGTCGCCCCGATGGAAGACACGCCCGGCGCGCGGGCCGGTTTGTTGCCCGGTGACCGCATCATCAAGATTGAAGGCAAGGTCACTGAGAAGATGAGCCTTCAGGATGCCGTCCGGCAACTGCGCGGCGAACCCGGCACCAAAGTCACCATCTCCATCTTCCGCGCCCGCGCCAAAGATCCCGCCGAGAGAATCAAAGATTACACGTTGGAACGCGCTGTCATCAAAGTGGAAAGCGTCAAAGACGCCAAGATCATCGAGGACGGGGTGGGGTACATTCGCATCACCCAGTTTAACGAACCCACCGCAGACGAATTTGAGAAGGCATTGGCGAAGCTGGAGAAACAAGGGATGGATGCGTTGATCATAGACCTGCGCAACAATCCCGGCGGCTTGCTGGATACCGCCCGCAAAGTGGCCAGCAAGTTTGTGCCGGCCGGCGAACTCATCGTTTCCACCGAGGGAAGAGACCCGGCCCAGAAAATCGTCTATCGTTCCGAGCGCGGCAAGAAACGCACGCATCTCCCCATCGTGGTGCTCGTCAACAACGGCAGCGCCAGCGGCAGCGAGATCGTGGCCGGTGCGCTCCAGGATTTGAAACGCGCGGTGCTCGTGGGTGAGACGACTTTTGGCAAAGGTTCCGTGCAAAGTGTTCTGCAACTGCCGGACGGCTCGGCCATGCGCATGACCACGGCGAAATACTATACGCCGAGCCACAAAGTCATTCACGAAAAAGGGATCACACCCGACATCCTCGTGCCCATCTCCGAGGAAGACGAACGCAAATTGCTCGAACAGCGCGCCCGCGCCACCTTGCCGCCAGAAGACGATGGCGAAAAGGGCATCGAGCCAATCGCGGACGTTCAACTGGAGCGCGCGTTGGCCGTCATCAAAGGCGTCAAGCTCTTCGCCAAACAAGCCAAGACCAGCAAACCCGCGCCGGCGGCGGTTCAAGCCGTTACCGGCGACGATCCGTCCAAGAAGTCCGAACCGGCGATGCGGTGAAACTTCTCGGCATCGAAACGTCCTGCGACGAAACGTCGGCTGCCGTTGTGGGCGATGGCGCGCGAATCCTGTCGAACGTGGTTCGCTCCCAGGTCGAGCTTCACCGGCCTTACGGTGGCGTCGTACCGGAACTGGCGTCCCGTGATCACCTCGGCAGCATGGATGCTGTCATCACGGAAGCGCTTCAGCGTGCCGGGTGCCGGTACGCTGACGTGGATGCGATAGCGGCGACGCATGGCCCCGGTCTTGCCAGTTCGCTGTTGATTGGTCTCAATGCCGGCAAAGGCATTGCCACCGCGTTGAGCAAACCTTTCATGGCCATCAACCATGTCGAGGCGCACCTGTATTCACCGCTCCTGGCGTTGGAGAGCGAATCCGACCGGCAAGCGTCGTTGCCAACAGTGGCGCTCATCGTCTCTGGCGGACACACGATTTTGGCGAAGGCCAGCGGAATCGGCCACCATGAAGTACTGGGGCATACGGTGGACGACGCGGCGGGGGAGGCGTTCGACAAGGTGGCCAAACTCCTGCGGTTGCCCTATCCCGGCGGGCCTGAGGTGGAGAAACTGGCCCGTCAAGGGAACGCCCGCGCGGTGGAGTTCCCCCGCGGGATGATGGATGACGCAACCTTTCATTTCAGCTTCAGCGGTTTGAAGACGGCCGTGTTGTATTACTTGCAGAAACACCCCGGCGCGAGTCTGCCGGATGTGTGCGCGAGTTTTCAGGAAGCCGTGGTGGAGGTTCTCACGGCCAAGACGATCCGGGCGGCGCAGCATACCGGCGCGCGCACGGTAAGCCTCGCCGGAGGGGTGGCGATCAACAACTGTTTGCGCGAGCGGCTGCAAGCGGAATGTGACCGGCGCGGTCTGCGATTGTTGCTGGCACCGCCGTCACTGTGCACCGACAATGCCGGCATGGTTGCGGCGCTGGCGTATTTCAAGTTGCGTGACGGGGTGAAGGTGGTGAATGATTGGCGTGTGGACGTTGCCCCGTCCATTGGTCTGGGGCAGGGGAGGAACTGAGATGAAAGCCCGTGTGATCGTGGCCGCCAGTGAGCATGACGCCAATATGTTATACGCGACCGGTATGTTCGTGCCGGACCCGTTCATCTATTGTGAGGCGCGAGGTCGTTCCCACATTGTGTTGAGCGATTTGGAAATCGACCGGGGACGTCGCGTGGCCAAGGTGGACAAGGTCCATTCTTATTCGCAGTACGTTGCGAAGTTGAAACGCGCCGGATTGAAGACGCCGCGCTTGGCCGATGTGCTGGCCTGGGCGCTTCGCGAGCACGGAATCCGGTCGGCAGAAGTGCCGTCGAACTTTCCGTTGGGACTGGCGCAGCAGGTGAAAAGCTGCCGGTTCACAGCCAAGCCCGATCCGTTTTTCCCCGAGCGACAGATCAAGACCGCCCAGGAAATCCGACACATCGAAGACGGCCTGGAGCTGGCGCAGATGGGGATGCGCGCCGGTATCAACGCCTTGCAGGGGGCGAAGGTGGGGCGTGACGGCTGGCTTTACTGGCGGGGACAAAAACTTACCTCCGATCATGTGCGCGGTGTGATTGAGGCCACGATCGCTGGAATGGGCGGCACCGTCTCCAATACGATCGTTGCCGGCGGCGATCAAGCGTGTGATCCGCACGAACGCGGGCATGGGCCGTTGCGGGCCAACAGACCCATCATTCTGGATGTGTTCCCCCGCGACCGAAGCGGCTACTACGGCGACATCACGCGGACGGTCGTGCGCGGCCGGGCCAGCGAAGCGGTGAAGAAGCTGTACGCCACCGTGGCAGAAGGACAACAGATCGCGATGAGAATGATTCGCAAGGGAGTCAACGGGCGGGATGTTCACGCGGCGATTCAGGACCATTTCACGAAAAACGGATACGTGACCGGCGTCAAGAACGGCACGATGCAGGGATTCTTTCACGGCACCGGGCATGGATTGGGTTTGGACATTCACGAGCCGATTCGAGTGGCGCCCGCGGACACCGTGCTGCGGGCCGGCAACGTGGTGACGGTGGAGCCGGGGTTGTACTACCGTGGCGTGGGCGGCGTGCGGATTGAAGATGTCGTGCTGGTGCAGGCGCGAGGAGTCAAAGTGCTGAGCCGTTTCCCCAAGGTTTTGGAGCTGTAGCAGCGGGGCGAGTGTGCCGGTTTGTCGGCGCCAACGTTTCTTTCCCATGACCGGCATCACGCTTGCCACGGCGCAAGTGAGCCGGTATTCTCCACGCCCCGTGGGAGAACCCCGATGAAATTAGCTGTAGCCAAAGAGTCTGTTGCAGGCGAGAACCGCGTGGCGCTTGTGCCCGATGTCATCCCGGCTTTGTCGAAGCTGGGAATCCAAGTCTTGGTGCAGAAGGGCGCCGGCGACGGGGCGTTCCATGCCGACGCCGAATACGAGAAAGCCGGTGCGCTTGTCTCGGACAAGGCGGTATCGGAGGGAGACATTGTGGTCAAGGTGCAGAAGCCGACAGGCGCCGAGGTGATCGGCCTGCGGGAGGGCGCGGTGTTGATCTCATTCTTGCACGCCGCATCCAACAAGGAACTGGTCGCCCAGCTTGCCGGGCGCAAGATCACCGCGTTTGGCATGGAAGCCATTCCGCGAATCAGTCGCGCCCAAAAAATGGATGCGCTTTCCTCCCAAGCATCCATTGCCGGCTACAAAGCTGTTTTGCTGGCCGCCGCCTCGCTGGGAAAATACTTTCCGATGTTAATGACCGCTGCGGGCACGATCACGCCCTCCAAAGTGTTGGTCCTCGGAGCCGGTGTGGCCGGATTGCAGGCCATCGCCACGGCCCGACGGCTCGGCGCGGTCGTGTGGGGCTACGATGTTCGCGCCGTGGTGAAGGAGCAAGTGGAGAGCTTGGGCGCAAAGTTTTTGGAGTTCGACATCGGAGTCACAGATGCGGAAGGCAAGGGCGGGTATGCCAAGGAGCTGACCCCCGAGCAGAAACAGAAGCAACAGGAATTGCTGGGCGAGAAGACCAGGGAGTTTGATGTGGTCATCACCACCGCCTTGATACCAGGACGACCCGCGCCGCGCTTGATCACCAAGGAAACAGTGGCCGGCATGAAACCCGGCAGCGTGATTGTGGATCTGGCGGCGGAGACCGGGGGCAATTGCGAATTGACCGAGCCCGGCAAGGATGTGGTCAAACACGGTGTCACCATCATCGGACACACCAATGTTCCATCCACGATGCCGGTCCACGCCAGCCAGCTTTACGCGCGCAACATGCTCGAGCTGCTGAAGCTCCTGGTGAAGGACGGAAAGCTGAATCTCGATTTCAATGACGAGATCATCAAGGAAGCCTGTGTCACCCATGAAGGAAAGGTGCTGAAATCATGAGCGAATCGTTGGTTGGTTTGATCGTCATTTTCGTGCTGGCGATGTTTGTTGGGTTTGAAGTCATCACCAAGGTTCCATCCCTGCTGCACACGCCGCTGATGTCCGGATCCAACGCCATCTCCGGCATCACCATCATCGGCGCGATGATCACCGCCGGTCTGGGCGCCACCGTGGTTTCGGAGATACTGGGCACCATAGCCGTAGTGTTTGCCATGATCAACGTAGTGGGTGGATACATGGTCACGGATCGGATGTTGCAGATGTTCAAGAAGAAGCCTGCGGGCAAACCAGACGGTGCGGCCAAATGAGCGCGTGGATTGAATTGGCGTATCTGTTGGCGGCGGCTCTGTTTATTTACGGCCTCAAATGGCTTTCCTCACCGGCCACGGCGCGGCGCGGCAATTTCATCTCCGCCGTCGGCATGCTCATCGCCATTCTGGTGACGCTGCTGGATCACAACATCGTCAGCTTCAAACTCATCCTCGTGGGGATGGTGGTAGGCTCCGCGCTCGGTGCATGGATGGCGCGCACGGTGAAAATGACGGCCATGCCGCAGATGGTGGCCTTGCTGAATGGGTTCGGCGGCGGCGCATCCATGCTCGTGGCGGCTGCGGAATGGAAACGGCTGGCATTGCCGGCCTACGAATTTCCGGTGGCCACCGCTGTCAGCATTTACGCCAGCACGCTGATTGGCGCGGTCACCTTCTCCGGCAGCTTGATCGCGTTTGCCAAGTTGCAGGAACTCATCAGCGGCCGTCCGGTCAAGTTCATCATGCAACATGCGTTGAACGGATTGCTGCTGCTGTTGATCGTGGGCGGAAGCGCGTTTCTCACCGTGTCATCGGTGGATCCCTCCCACGTTTGGCTGTTTGTGTGCATCAATGTGGTGGCGCTGATCCTCGGCGTGTTGCTCGTGATTCCGATCGGGGGCGCCGATATGCCGGTGGTCATATCCCTGCTCAATTCATATTCGGGCCTCGCGGCCGCGACCACCGGTTTTGTGATTTACAACCACGGGCTGATCATCACCGGCGCGTTGGTGGGAGCATCCGGAATTATCCTGACCCAGATCATGTGCAAAGCCATGAATCGCTCGCTGGCCAACGTCGTCTTTGGCGGCGTGGGCGGTCGCGTGGCCGGTCCGGCCGGTGCGGCGAACGTTGCCGGCAAGACCGTGCGCGAGATCACCGCCGAAGACACGGCTTCCTTGTTGGCGTACGCGCAGAACGTGTGCATCGTTCCCGGCTACGGTCTGGCGGTCGCCCAAGCTCAACATCAGGTTCGTGAGTTGACGGATCTTCTGGAAAAGCGCGGTGTGAGCGTCACCTTCGGTATCCATCCGGTCGCTGGCCGGATGCCCGGTCACATGAACGTGTTGCTCGCCGAAGCCAATGTGCCCTACGACAAATTGCTCGACATGGACACCATCAATCCGCAATTCGAGCGCACGGATGTGGTCGTCGTCGTGGGAGCCAACGACGTCGTCAATCCCGCCGCCCGGACAAGTCCCAACAGTCCGCTCTACGGAATGCCGATCCTGGACGTGGACAAGGCCCGCCAAGTGATCTTCATGAAACGCTCGCTCAATCCCGGTTTTGCCGGCATTGACAACGAGCTGTTCTACAATGAGAAGACCCAAATGCTGTTCGGCGACGCCAAGGCCACTCTCACCAAACTCGTGGCCGAAGTGAAACAGGTCTGAGACTGCCTCCCGCCCCTGACACGGCAGAAACAACCACCATCTTCAGGGCTTTCCCCGCGCCTTGATATACTCGGTTTCCAGCGTGGAACCGCGCAGTATCTCCAATATCCCAATTCCCCGCTGCAGCAGCCGCGGCAGTATCACCGCATTGACCTGAACGGGGTCAAACTCTCCCTGAGCGATTTCGACGATCAATTCATTGGCGCCGGGTTCCCAGCGCCAATTCATGCCTGGCAAGCCAATCCCAAGGTCGCGGAGATCGAGTGTCT
>CAZEQV010000169.1:0-7590 GCA_964514435.1 uncultured Verrucomicrobiota bacterium | reverse complement strand
GGTGGCGCTGCTGCGGGAGTTGACCGGAGATTTCAAGATGGGCGCCATCCTGCCGGCTTACATCCCGCAGGAGCCCAAACAGCTTCGCACCCGGGAAGCTCACGAGGAAATGGATGTTCAGTTGTCCAACATACAAATGGCTTGGCACATACCCGCATTGACCCATCCCGACGTGTATGCGCTGGACGTTTTGGCCATCATCGCCGGTCAGGGCGAAAGCTCCCGTCTTTACAGCGAGCTGCGACAGAAACGCGGGCTCGTTCATTCGGTCTCCGCCTACGCCTATACACCCGGTCAGCCGGGCCTGTTCCTCGTGGACGCCAGTGCGGACGCGGACAAACGCGACGAAGCGGTGAAAGCCATCCGGGAAGAGATGCAGAAATTCCACAACGCGCCAGTGACAGACGCCGAACTCCGCAAGGCCATCAAGATTACGCTGAGCCAACATCTCTCCAAGCTCAAGACCATGGAGGGACAAGCGGCTGACATCGGCGCGAGCGAGTTTCTGACGGGCGATCCGAATTTTTCGGAAACCTACTTGGAGAATGTCCGCAAAGTTCGTCCCGAAGACATCCGCCGCGTGGCGAAGGAATACTTCACAGACGCCAATTTGACCGTCATCTCACTGAACCCCACCGGCACCTTCTCCAACAAGCAGTCGGCCATCACATCGCGGGCCGACATAAAACTAACCAAGTTCGATTTGCCCAACGGCATCCGTGTGATCGTACGGGAAGACCCCCGACTTCCTTTTGTTGACTTCCGCGCGGCGCTCAAGGGCGGGGTGCTCTTTGAAACGTCGGACAACAACGGGATCTGCAAGCTGACAGCCCGATCCATGCTCAAAGGCACAAAGAATCGGTCCGCGGAACGCATTGCCAATGAAATCGAATCGGTGGGCGGTGAAATCAACTACATGGTCGGCAACAATAGTTTCGGGTTCTCTTCGCAGGTCATGAGCGAGGATTTCGATCTCGGATTAGACATCCTCTCCGATGTCCTGATTCATCCAACCTTCCCGGAAGACGCCGTGGCGCGAGAGCGGACGACGCAGCTGGCGGAGATCAAAGCGGAGCAAGACAAGATCATGCCGGTTGCCCAACAGGTCTTGCGGGAAACGCTCTATCAAAAACATCCCTACCGGTTAAAACCGACCGGCCAAGCGGAAACCGTCAGCAAACTGACTGTTCAAGATTTGCGTGAGTTCCATCACCGGTACGTAGTCGCCGAGAATCTCGTGATCGCCGTGTTTGGCAACGTAAAGGCAGAAGAAGTCCGCAAAAAGATGGCCGCCGCGTTTGGGCGGATGCCCGCCGTGAAACTGCAGGAGCCACCAGCCGCTGCCGAGAGGTTGACAGGCTCCGTGCGAAAGGTGGAAACGGTCCCGCGCGAACAGGCCGTGTTGTTGATCGGCTTCAGTGGCGCGGACATATTCAGCCAAGACCGCTATGCCTTGGAGTTGCTCAACGAGATGTACTCCGGCATGGGCTCGCGCGTTTTTCGCCGCATTCGGGATGAACTGGGGCTTTGTTACTACATCGGAGCCTATCAGTTGCTGGGGCTTATGCCCGGATACTTTGCGTTCTACGTGGGGACCACTCCGGAGAAGGTGGCGACCTGCGAGAAAGAGTTTTCAGATGAACTGGAGAAGCTGAAAACGGAGGGCGTGACAGCGGAGGAACTGGATCGCGCCAAGAACAGCCTGATCGGCCAGAGGCTGGTGCAAATGCAGGACAACTCCGAATTGGCGATGATTTCTGCCTTGGATGAGTTGTACGGAATCGGCCACGACAATTTCCAGAAGATGGAAGCCCGCTACCGGGCGGTCACAATGGATGATATCCGTCGTGTGGCGAAGACGTATTTTGCCGACAAACCACGGGCGGTTGTTGTGGTTCGTCCGCCCGAAAAACAATGAGGAGATGCCGTCATGGCAGAAGTTCAATCAGGAAACACCACTTCACGAGATGATACGATACGGTTTGTGGAAATGGTCAGCCTGTTTGGAGCGCAGGCGATGATGGGACTCGGCAAACTTGCCAATCCCTCGACCGGCAAGGTGGAGAAGGCTTTACCGGTCGCGCGGCTGTTTATTGACACGCTGGAGATGCTGGAACGCAAGACAGCCGGCAATCTCAGCACAGAGGAAGCCAAGCTGTTGAAAACGACCTTGACCGATCTGCGGTTGATGTACGCCGAGGAGGCAAGCGCACCGGCACCACAAGCCGGATCAGCTTCACCTGCCGAGGACGAATCCAAGACGAAGTTTCACAAAAAGTACGAGTAACGGCTCCGACTTACACCGTCTCGGACTTGCGGCGGCGTTCATTCCACCACGTGATCCAGATGCATCCCTCATAGAGCAGATACATGGGCACCGCGAGGAGCGCCATGTTGAAAGGATCGGTCGTCGGCGTGACGAATGCCGCCACGACCAAGATCGCCACAACCACATAGGGCCGTTTCTGCTTCATAAACTCAAGGGTCATGATACCCAGCTTCGCCAGCGCAAGAATCACCAGCGGCAACTCGAAGCACACTCCGAACGCCAAAACCATCTGCGCGACAAAACCGACGTAGTTGTCAATGAGCCACTCCGAGCGGACGTTCATGCGATTGTTGAACTCCAAGAAAAATTGAAGCGCCGCCGGCAAGACTCCAAAGAATGCCAGTGCCGCACCGGCAAGAAACAATCCAATTCCCCCCATCAAGACAGGACGGACCAGCTTCAATTCACGGCTGTTCAAGGCCGGCAAGATGAACTGCCCGACGAAGTAGATAATGAAGGGCGCCGCCAGTACGATACCGGCATAGAGGGCGAGTTTCATCGCCAGAGCAAATCCGCCCGTAACTTCCAACGTTCGCAAGAATTCGGACGGGTCTTTGCCAATCCGTCGTAACGGCCACATGGTCAGGCTCAACAGTTGGGGCGCAAATGCGAAGCAGAGAACCATGGCCAGTCCGAGAGCCGCAAAAGACTTCACCAAAGTCCATCGCAACGCTTCCAGATGTTCCAGAAAGGGTGCAACAAAACTGCCGGTATCAGATGATTCTTCTACCGGCAACTCGTCCTGATCCGGGGTATCAGCCATGAAAACACCGGTCGGCTTTTGGCGCTCCAAGCTCAGGCGCTCTTACTGTTGTCCGTTGTGGGAGGAGCCGGTGACGCGGGCTTTGCGGGAGCAGGAGAAGAACTTTCATCGTCCGGGTTTGTGATGTCCTTCGCGGCTTTCTTGAACTCCTTAACACCCTGTCCCATGGATTTCATCATTTCTGGAATTCGCTTGGCGCCGAACAACAGCAAGACAATCAAAACGATCCAGAAAATTTCCCAACCGCCGAAGCTACCCATAGTGATCCTTTCTTTCGATACTGCACGACACTACAACCCGCAGCCAGCAGTGTCAATCGGAGCGGCGAAGGCTGTCACCGCACTATAACGAACTCGCACCGGCGATTTTTCGACCACGATGTTTCGTCGTGCGACGGCTCAACCGGCCTGTCTTTGCCGTAGCTGATGGTGGAGATTCTCTCTGCGGGGATTCCCAACCGCACCAGTTCCGCTCGCGCCGATTGCGCCCGTCGTTCGCCCAACGCACGGTTATACTCTGCCGTGCCGCGTTCGTCGCAGTGACCTTCCACGAGCAGTTTCTTGCCGGTGTTCGCTTTCATGTAGGTTGCAACAGCTTGTACCTTGGAGAACTCACGCGGCTTTACAACGCTGCTGTCGTAATCAAAGTAAATGGCTTGGAACAAACCGCGCTCCACGTCGCTTTCACCGTAAATCATTGGGCGTTCAGTGCTTGATATACCGCTACCGGTTCCGGTGATCGGAATTGGCGGGGTTGAATCCGCTGTCGGAGGTTTCTTCTGCCACGGCCACCGAAATCCTTTGCATCCGCTAAGGCCAACGGTCAAAACAATAGCCGCCATCAATGCTACATGCGTGATCTTCCTGCTCATTGTGTAACTCCTCCTTGTTGTCTGTCCTGTTGAATGTCGCGCCAAACTAGGGTCCCCACGCTGGTTCGTACGCGTTCCCATCAACGGCGGACAACTCTATCTCCTCGCGAGTTGCAACGTCAAGAATATAGAGCTTGGAGCGCCAGTTCCTCGTTTTCGCAAACACCAGATGCCGCCCATTGGGCGCCCACGATGGGTCTTGATCGTCATTGCCGTCTGCCACGAGCGGCACCACTTCCTGCGTTTCGCTGTTGTAGATTCCAATCTGAAACTTTCCCCCAACACGAGACGTCAGCGCCAGCATGGGTTTCACATTGGAACCCGACGGAGGACGCGACCAGTCCGGTTCCGTATTGTAGGAAGGGGACGTGGTCAACCTGACCGGTTCGCCTCCTCGCACGTTGATCATGTACACCTGCGGCGATCCGCGATCGTCACTGACGTAGGTAATGTGTTCCCCGTCAGGCGTCCATGTGGGCGAAGATTCAGCTCCGCGCGTGTTCGTCAGCCGCTTCAAGCCTTTGCCGTCAGCATTCATCACGTACAACTCAGGATTCCCGTCCTTGCTCAACGTCAGCGCCAACTTCTCGCCGTTGGGTGAATACGTCGCGCCCGTGTTCAAGCCCGGAAACGCGGCGAGAGTCTTGCGTTGTCCTGTCACCAAGTCCACTTCGATGACATCGGGGAAAAGCTTCAGATAGCCGGTATACACGATCTTTCGACCATTCGGCGCCCAACGCGGACGGACGCTGATCTTCTTGTCGTAGGTAAGCTGTCGGACGTTGTGGCCATCATAATCCATGACTGCCAGTTCTTTGACTCCGCCCCTATCCCAGACAAAAGCGATTTTTGTTTGGGCGATTCCCTTCTGGCCCACGATGGTTTGCACCAGATCATCGCTGAGAACATGAACCATTCTCCGCAAATCTTGTGTGCTTCCCTGATACGTCTTGGAGAACACGACCTGTTTTGTGGCCGACAACACGACGCTGCAGTCAATGAAACCGTTCCCTTTCTCCACACGAACGACGCCGCGTTGAATCAGTTCGGCGTTCGATGCCGTGGCAAGTTGGAAATAACCAGACAACCGCAGATCGTTCTTCAGTGTCTCGGTGACCGGCCCCGCAATGGAGGCATCACCCTCAAACCCGGATACGGCAAACGAGATCTTCTTGCCGGCTCCCTTGACGACATCCACAACCGGCCGTTGCGCCAAGGCCCGCGAGGCCGGCATGATCACCACCAAAACGCATGGCAACAGTTTTCGTATCACGTTCACGTATCCCCCGATCGGTTGGGCCGGAAGTTCACGGTAATATCCACGTGAGCGTCCCCCAACCCTTCCGGCAGCGGGTTGAATCTCGACACGCTTCTGGCAGCCGCCATGACGGAGTCATCCATCGAGCGGTTGCCCGAACTCGTCGCCAGCCCCACGCTCAACACGTCGCCACTGCGTGCGACACGAATCTTTACGGTCGTCATCAGCCGCCTGTCCCAACTGGCTGCGTCCGACGGCAACTCCCATGCTTCATACATCCGGTCATGCACATGAATAAAATACGACCAGAACGGAGACCCTTTCCCTCGTCCACCGATCATGCCGTCAGCCACTCCGTCCGGCGAGCCCAACGGACCGATACCCGTGCCGCCACCTGCCGGGCGATTATCGCCACGCGCTGTCCCGCCGGACCCTCCGCTTTCAATTAACGCGCGCGCGAACCTGTCCCGGTACTCCTGGGCGCTCGTGCCGGACGGCGGCTTGGCCTTCGTCATGGCGGTGGCTGCGGGCTTCTTGGCGGCAGCCGTCGCTGTTGTGTTCGGCTTGGCGGCAGGCGGCTTGGCGGTCGTTTTGGCCGGTATGGTCACGTCGCCGGGTCTGATCACGGATGCCGGTGTGACCACCGGCTTTGGTACCGCATGCGGCACGACGCTCTCGCCGTCAGGAAGATTCTGGGGCAGAGATGGCGCCGCCAATCTTGTTTCCAACAAATCCTGCTGCTGCAGCGGCGGCGTGTAAACACCGCGACCGTAGCCGGAACCCTTTGGCAATTCGCCCAGAATGTCACCGGGAATCACCAAGTCCACCATCGTGATTACCTCGTTGTTTCGGCGCGGTGCGACAACCATTTCCCATAGGAACAGCGAGGCCACCGCCGCAATATGAACAATCATCACCACGGTCAGGTTGCCGCGAAAGTTGGCTGCGTCCACATTCATCGTCGTGAAACCGAAGCTCGCGTGGCGCCGCGGGGAGGCGTGTCCTCCTGCGTAATCAGGGCGATGCGCGAGATATTGGCGGCGTGCAGCTCCTTCAGCACCTCCACAACAGCGCCGTAATTGTTGGCTTCATCGGCCTTCAATAAAACCGTCACATCCGGCTCGGACTTGGAGAGCTTGGCGAATTCAGTCCGCATCTGATCGCGTGTTACGACGACGTCGTTGATGAAAAACTTGCCGGCCTTGTCCACAGAAACCGTGCGGCTGTTTTCACGTTTGATCGTGTTGGTTGTTGCCTTCGGCAGCTTGATGTTCATCCCGTATTCGACGACGGGGAAAAAGATGATCGCGGCGATAAACAATTGGAGCAACAAGTCAACGAGCGGCATGACATTGATCTCCGTCACTTCGCCCAGCCCGTGTGTTCGTCTTCGGCGTCCGTTGAATTGGCTCATGTCAATACTCGGCGTTCAATTGGTGATGTAGTTATGCTCGATGGCGGCCACGAACTCTTCCGCGAACCCCTCCATCTGCATCGTTTCACGACGAATGGCGGACGCGAGCCAGTTGTAGGCAAACAACGACGGAACCGCCACCAACAAGCCCACTACGGTAGCCAGCAACGCCGCCGAGATTCCCGGCGCGACGGCCGTCAGTTGGACTGTGCCGTGAACACCCATTTCACCGAAGACGCTCATCACACCCCAGGCGCTGCCCAGAAGGCCAAGGAACGGGCCGCCTTGCACGGCCGTGGAAAGAACGGCCACTTGATGTTCCATGCGGATGACCTCGGCATCCACCGCGCGCGCCAATGCCCCTCGCAGCGTTCCCACACTGATCACGGTGCGATCGGACGGCCTCACTTCAGTCTGGGCGTCCACGCTCATCATCAGTTGACCGCCACCGGCATCGCCGAGCGTCTTGTAGGCGACGGTTGGCTTGCGTGAGACGGTGTTGTTTCCCAACTGCGTGGAAACCTCTTCCGCGCCCATCCGGTAAATGTTGAAGTACGGGCTTTCCGGCATCTCAATGTTGTTGATGAAAAGGTGCAACGGATCCCGGTCACGTCGGAAATGGGTGAGGAATTGTTCCGCGCCTTGCCGGATTCGACGCAACTGCTGCCACTTGGTGAGCATGACAGTCCACGTCAAAGCAGACCCTAGCATCAGGATCACTACAATGATTTTCCCCTGCAAATCGGACTGATGAAATGCATACATCACTCCCGTCGCCAACACTGCATTCATATTCCAACCTCCTTGGTGGTCGTAGCCGCTCAGAACGGCTAGTGCGCCTATACAATTTCAACCCATTCTTGTCAAAAGCTTTCTCGACCGACCTTCAAAACCATAGTGCTGATTCATGGATTGGGTAACCATGTGGGATTAGCGCGGGTTACGAGCGAGAAGG
>CAZEQV010000168.1:0-7592 GCA_964514435.1 uncultured Verrucomicrobiota bacterium | reverse complement strand
CTGGCGGCGAACATGACGGCCAGGATGAACGGACGGGGATCAACGGACAAGGCGGTGGCGGTGGAGATGGCAATGGGTGTCATCAGCGCGGCGACGGCGTTGTTGGACACGAGTTCCGTCAAGATCATGGAGCCGAGATAGATTCCGGCAAGGGCGATGTGTGGGCCAAGTTGACCGAGGTGTTGATGAATGGCGCCGGCAATCCAAGTGGCGCCCCCGGAATTTTCCATGGCGATACCCAAGCCCAACATCCCAACGATAAGCATGATGATGTTCCAATTGATGGCTTCGTAGGCTTCGTTGATGTCGAGGCATTTGGTCATCACCAACAGCAGGGAACCCATGATGGCAATGTGGGCGATGGGGAAGGGACCGAGGCTGGCCAAGAGCATGATGCCGGCCACTATGGAGATCGCCAGCCAGCCTTTGTGACGGCGCACCAGGGGGACTTTGGCAGGCGAGAGCAGCAAGATGGACTTGTCGGCGGTGAGGTGGTGGACGGACTCTTCGGTGGCCTGGAGCAGAAGCGTGTCGCCGAACCGCAACGGGGTGTCCTCCAGTTTGTCGCGCAGATTCATGCCTTGGCGGTGAATGGCCAGGATGCGGACACCGTGCCGGTGGGCAAAATCCAGTTCGCGAAGTGTGCGGCCTTGGAGGTTGGAGTTGTTGGGAATAATGGCTTCGACGAGCACGGTGGCTTCGATGTCCAATTGCTCCACGCCAAGCTCGGCCTCCGGCAACAGCGCCAGACCGCGCGTGGATTGGACGTTGCGCACACCGCTGGTGGCGAGGTTCATCAGGATCCGGTCACCTTCGCGGAGTATCACCTGATCGAAGGGCGGATCAACCGGCTGGGAGTCGCGGGTCACGCCAAGGATCGTGCCTGACCGGAGCCGTCGGGCGCGGACATCGCCAAGGCGTTGACCGATGAGAGGTGAGCGGGGCAACACAATGACATCCGTGCGAAACTCACGCACCTGGCTGGAGCCAAGCAGCGTTGTCAGTGTTTCGCGGGTGGGCAACAACCGTCGGCCCACCAGCAAGATGTAGAGAATGCCCACCGTGGCGCAAATCAGTCCAAGCTTTGTCATCTCAAACAGGGTGAAAGACGGTTGGCCGGCGCGAATGGCGAGGTTGTTGACGACGATGTTGGTGGAGGTTCCGATGAGGCTGCAGGTGCCGCCCAACATGGCCGCATAGGACAAAGGGATCAGCATTCGTGACGGCGCGATTTGTTTCTCGGTGCAGACGTGAAGCACGACCGGCAGGAAGAACATGACGACCGCCGTGTTGTTGATGAACGCCGAAATGCCGGCCACCATGACCAGCATGACCAACAGCAGAGCCTTCTCGCCCCGGTCGGCCACGGTGAGGAGTTTGTTGGCCACGCCTTCGAGCGCCCCGGTGCGCGTGAGTCCCGCTCCGAGGATGAACATACCGGCCACGGTGATGGGGGCCGGATCGGAGAAACAAGCCAGCAGCTCGGAAGGCGTGATGAGTCGAGTCACGCCGAGGATACAGAGAACGGTTAGCGACAACACATCCGGTCGCAGTCGTTCCGTCAGAAACATGACGAACGTGGCGACTGTGATCACAAGGACAAGTGCGATGTCGAGAGTCACGCGGCGGAAGCTATCGGGAGTGTCATGGTGCCGCAAGCGATTTTCGAGTTGTGTTCAAAACTTTGGGCAGCGACCGGGTTCTAGGGCGCGCTTCCCCGTTGTTTGGGGTGCGCGCCGCGAGCAAACTTCGATCCATCCCCGCGGCGGGAAGCCTAAACGACAGGCATTCCCGCCCTTCGATCAATTGCCTGGCCAACAGTTCAAACTGCACCTGCGATATTTCCAGCCGTTTGACACGGAGACGCGAGCTTGCTAGGGTTACGGCCATGAGCACGGCAACTGCAACGGAAGCATTGATCACACTGACCACCAACGCAACCGGCCAGATTCGCGCGCTGCAGCGGGAAGAACACAACGCCGGCAAGCCGTTGCGAATCTATGTGGAAGCTGGTGGCTGCTCCGGCATGCAATACGGGATGGCCTTCGATGAAAGGAAGGCCGATGACGCCCTGATTGCCCAGGACGGAGTGGAAGTGGTGATTGATCCCATGAGCGCCAATCTCATCAAGGGCAGCGTGGTGGATTACATGGACGGTCTGCAGGGATCGGGGTTCCAGATCAAGAATCCCAACGTGCATTCATCTTGCGGTTGTGGTCGCTCGTTCAACTGAATCAAGAAATCGGGGTGTCCTGACTTCATTGGTCAGGGCTGAGAACAAACCCGCAGAACCTGATCCGGGTCATGCCGGCGGAGGGAAAGTGATGATAGCTCCCCAGAAGTCAGACAGTTTTCCAAAGTCCCGCAAAGTCTATGTGGCGGGAAAGATTCATCCGGACCTTCGGGTCCCTTTTCGCGAGATTGCGATCTCGCCAACCATCAGCCATACCGGCCGCGTCGAAGTCAATGAGCCGGTGCGTGTGTATGACACAAGCGGACCGGCGCACACCGACCTGAAACGCGGACTCCCCAAGCTCCGGGCGGCTTGGGTGAAGTCTCGTCCGCGCAAGACGCAGATGCAGTTTGCCCGGGAAGGTGTCGTGACGCAGGAGATGGAGTTTGTCGCAATCCGGGAAGGTTTGGAACCGGAGTTTGTCCGCAGCGAAGTGGCCCGTGGTCGTGCCATCATACCGGCCAACCACAATCATCCGGAATCCGAGCCGATGATCATCGGACGAAACTTCCTGGTCAAGATCAACGCCAACATCGGCAACTCCGCCGTTGCGTCGTCCATCGAAGAAGAGGTGGAAAAACTCCGGTGGGCGACGAAATGGGGCGCCGACACCGTGATGGATTTGTCCACCGGCAAGAATATCCACGAAACCCGCGAGTGGATCATTCGCAACAGTCCGGTGCCCATTGGGACGGTCCCGATTTATCAGGCCTTGGAGAAGGTGGGCGGCAAGGCGGAAGAGCTGACTTGGGATGTTTATCGGCAGACGTTGATCGAACAGGCCGAGCAGGGCGTGGATTATTTTACCGTCCATGCCGGTGTGCTGTTGAAATACATCCCGCTGACGGCCAAGCGCATGACCGGCATCGTCAGCCGCGGTGGTTCCATCCTCGCGAAGTGGTGTCTGGCGCATCATCAGGAAAACTTTCTCTACACGCATTGGGACGAGATCTGCGAAATCATGGCGGCGTATGACGTGAGTTTCAGCATTGGCGACGGTCTGCGTCCCGGCAGCATTGCCGATGCGAACGACGAGGCTCAGTTCGGCGAGCTATACACCCAGGGCGAACTTACAACGCGGGCGTGGGCGCACGGTGTTCAGGTGATGAACGAAGGTCCCGGTCACATTCCCATGCACCTGATCAAAGAGAACATGGACAAACAACTCGAATGGTGCCACGAAGCCCCCTTCTACACGCTTGGTCCATTGACGACGGACATCGCTCCCGGATACGACCACATTACCAGCGCGATCGGCGCGGCGATGATCGGATGGTACGGTTGCGCGATGCTCTGCTACGTGACCCCGAAGGAACATCTCGGCCTGCCGGACCGCGAGGATGTGAAGGCCGGGGTGATTGCCTATAAGATCGCCGCCCACGCTGCGGACTTGGCGAAAGGGCATCCCAGCGCCAAGAAGCGGGATGATGCCTTGAGCAAAGCGCGATTTGAGTTCCGCTGGGAGGACCAGTTCAATCTGGCGCTCGATCCCGAGACCGCCCGCGAATACCATGACGAGACCTTGCCGGCGGAAGGCGCCAAGCTGGCACATTTCTGCAGCATGTGTGGCCCGCATTTCTGTAGCATGAAAATTACGGAGGACGTGCGGAGGTTTGCGGCGGAACAGGGAATCGCCGAGAACGAGGCGCTGCAAAAGGGAATGGAAGCCAAGTCGAAGGAATTTCTAGCCAAGGGCGCGGAAGTGTACGCCAAGACCTAAGCCACAACGGCGACCTTTCTGGTTTGAAAAGTAGACCGCTGCGCGTGTGTGGGACTCGCAGCGGCCTTGTTTCTGCGTATGGCTCAGTGGTTAGCGGAGCTTGGCATTGGGATAGTCTTGGATGAACGAGTTGCCCAGCTCACCCGTCACCGTGTCCGGTGCGTTCGTGCTCAACACCGTGTACGTCCATTGGAGCAGGCGAACAGTGAACGCTGTGTTGTGCACGCCTTTGCTTTGGTCACGGACGATCAGCCAGCGATTCCAAGCGGCATTTCGTTGTACCGCGCGGACGACCGGATTCGTCGAGTAACTGCCCGTGTTCACACCGTCGGAAGCGGTGAACGTAAGCCCGGACGAGGTCATCTTCGCTTTGAGGATCGCCAGCAGCCCATCCACCTCAGTTTGCACGCCATCAACCGTGCCATTGCCATCATAGTCGCCGGCACCGATGGATACGAAGTCGAGCTTGTCCACAGGCTTGGTGCCTTGGTGACATTGATTACAGGATGGGAGATTGTCTTCGCCGGTGTCCAGATTCTTCATGGAGAACGTATGGTCGCCCATGAGATTGTGGCCGGGCTGTCCGATTCCCGGATTCGGGTACATATGACAATCTATGCACTTGGCGACGCCTTGGTGCGCCGAGTTCTCCAGCGTCACTTCGGCGAGCAGGTTTGTTACGCCAGCGACCACGGTTTGTACCTTGGTCGAGGCGCGGATGCCGAGCAACACATCGGCTTGGGTGCCTTCATGTGGAACCGTCGTGACCGAGGCGTATGTTGGCGGCGCGCTGCGGCGGGCGTTGTGACAGAACATGCAGCTTGCCGAAGTGCCCTGGCCGGTGAGCGTGATGGGCGCGGCCACCGAGTCATCGAGAACGACCGTGTCATAGATGCGAAGCTGTTTCGCTTCCTCTGGGAATTGCTTGGTGTTGTGCGGGTCGTGGCAAACCGAGCAAGTCAAGGGGCCGGAGCCTGTGCGCACCGGGCTGATGCCTTTGGTGCGGTCTATGTGCCCCATCGGAGCGTGGCAGTGCGCGCAGCTCGCGTTCGTGCCACGCGTCTTGGATACTTCATCATATCCTTCGTTGTGGCCGGAACGCTCCCACTGCTCCACACGAGTGTGGTAGTGACCGTCCTGATGGCAGGTCGCGCACACGGCGACGTTCAAGCTTTCCGATTTCGCGCCAGGATGCTGGCTGCCGGGACCATGGCAGTTTTCGCATTGGATATTGCCCTTGGCTTTGAGCGGGGCAAACATCGAAGCGAAATTGCCGATCTGAAGCGGATTCGGGAATCTCCAGTTCAAGTCCGTCGCAATATCATCAAATCCGTCGTTTCGGGCCGTCGGCGCTTTGTTGTAACCGACCGTGTGACAGGACAGACAGTTTTCGTTGTAGTGGTCGGATACAAGCCCATCAATGGCGCGCTGGAAGAATGTGGCGTGACCGGTCTGGCTCCACGGCGTCACAAGATCGCGCAAGCCGACGTTGGCGATGGGACTTGGGCCGTGACATTGGGCGCAAGCAGAGACACCTATGAACTTCGCGCCGGTCACGGTGATCGTGGCGTTGGCGACCGCATCACGAATCTGATAATCGCCCTCGACATCCGGTATGATCGAAGGTGTGCGTGTGCGAGGATTCTCCAAGACCGCCGTCGAACCTGCCGGCCTGGAAACCAACGTCCAATTGTTCGACGGATGATCGGTCGAGGCAGCGCGCAGATACTGGCGCACGCCCAACGGCATGGAGAACTGTGCCGGCGAGGTGCTGGCACTGATAACCGTAAAGATACCGGTGGAGGAGCCGGATTCGCTGCTGCGGATGACTTGGAACTTGTATGTGCTGTTGGCGACTTGGTGGGAATCAATCCCCACCAGTCCCAAGGAATCTTCCAAGTGAACAAAGTTCTCGATGGGCAAGGTTGTGAACGTCGGGTTGGCCACGGTCGGGTCGCTCAGCTCAACCGTGTTGTAGGACATCGGTGACACCTGCGACCACAGGAAGGTGTACGGTTCCGTCAACCCGTTGGTCGGCGCCGCGGAGGGATCCAGCGTGACCAACGTGTTAAATCCGGCCTCGTACAGCGTTGTGACCGGCGGGGGCGGCGTAGCCGGTACGGGTGCGATGGCCACGACCAACGTGCGCGTCGCCATTCGTTTGCCATTATAGAACAGGCGGGTGCGCAGTTTGATGTTGCCGACGTAGCCTGCCGGCAAAGCGACCGGTCCGCCGGTGACCTGATTGTAGCCGAACAGACCGTCTGCTGTGGCATCGGTGAACTTGATCTTCCCGGTGCCGCCAGTAATCTCAGCCTTCACCATCAACGCCCCCGGCTCAGTGACATAGGCGTTCAAGGTGTACTTGAAGTCCGTGCTGCCGGACACAGCGTTTTCCACGCTGACAATGCCCAACTGCACCGGTTTGGCTTTGGCGGCCCACAGTGTTGTGACCGAGGTGAAAAGCAGCAACGCAATCAGCGTGCTGCCGAGAATGACTGTTAGCTTTCGAAACATAGTATTTTACCCTCCAGCAGCTTGTTATGGCAGAGCATGTGCCAACAGCGCGATGGACACTGCAAAATGCCTTCTGACAAACAGTTCCATCATATCCCCGCCAGAATCCCGCCTTGTTTGCAGTGGGAGTGCGCGGTTTCACGCAATGAGGCGCGGGATTTCGCGCAATGAATATGGACTTCGTCGTTGCCTGACAGCCGAACACGCTGGATGTGAGCCTGCGGGAAGCGGTGGCACATCCGGTGCTAAAGCCGGTGAACCAGATCATGACCGGTCGAATGACGTGGCTGTTGTTGGCGCTGATTGCCCTTGTGGTGATCGGTTTGTCCACTGTTGTGATCTACATCGTCACCTCTCCGAAATAGGGCCGGGCAGATTGCCTTCCCACCACGGCATCGCTAAGATGCCTCCAATGGTTCGCAAGTACTTGGAATTTGTCCGATTTTCTCACACGGTGTTCGCGTTGCCCTTCGCGCTGGCCGGCATGATGCTCGCCGCGGGAGACAATCACGGCTGGCCGGGATGGCAGAAGTTTATGCTCATCCTTGCCGCAATGGTGTGTGCGCGGACGGCGGCGATGGGATTCAACCGCATCGTGGATTGGAAGTTCGATTCACAAAATCCCCGCACCAAAGACCGGCATTTGCCTGCCGGCAAGATTGCCTTTTCGCACGCCGTGGCCCTGACGTGTCTGAGTGCCGCGGGGTTGGTGGTGACGACTTGGTTCATCAACCGGGTCTGTTTCCTGTTGTCGCCGGTAGCGTTGGTCGTGGTTTGTTTCTATTCGTTGACGAAACGATTCACCGATTTTACACACCTGTTCTTGGGGATCGCGCTCGCACTGGCACCGGTGGGCGCATGGCTGGCGGTAGCCGGCCGGATTGATTGGCCGCCGCTCGTGTTGGCCGGTGGCGTGGTGTTGTGGCTCTTCGGGTTTGACATCATCTATGCCACGCAGGACGCAGATTTTGACCGGCAAGCGGGCTTGGGATCGTTACCGGCTCGGTGGGGCATACCGGCCTCGTTGCGGATGGCGGCAGCCGCGCACGGTGTGTTGGTGGTCGTGTTGGCGGGTTTCGGTTTGATTTCGCAGTTGCGCTGGCCATACTTTGCCGGCCTGCT
>CAZEQV010000167.1:0-7614 GCA_964514435.1 uncultured Verrucomicrobiota bacterium | reverse complement strand
GATCGTCAATGTCGCCCACAAGGCGTTGACGGTGGAAATCACCGGCAACGAATCAAAAGTCAGCGCCTTCCTCGAAATGCTCGAACCCTACGGCATCTTGGAGCTGACCCGAACCGGCAAGGTCGCCCTCGCCCGCAAGTAACCGGAGATGTTGCGGCTCCCATTCAAGAAAGGATCAATCACATGGCCATCATCAATTTCGGCGGCGTCAAGGAACACGTCGTTACACGCAAAGAGTTCCCACTCAGCAAAGCGCGTCAGGTGCTGAAAAACGAAATTATCGCCATCATCGGCTACGGCGTGCAAGGACCCGCCCAAGCGCTGAACCTTCGCGACAACGGATTCAACGTCATCGTCGGCAACCGCAAGGGCGGCAAAGGCTGGCAACGCGCCATCGCCGACGGATTCAAACCCGGCAAGACGCTCTTTGACATTGAGCAAGCCGTCCGGCGCGGCACCGTGGTGCAGTATTTGTTGTCCGACGCTGCCCAGCGCGAGATGTGGCCGGTGGTGAAAAAGAACCTCCAACCGGGCGCGGCGCTCTATTTTTCGCACGGCTTCTCGATCGCCTACAGCAAGCAGACCGGTGTCATTCCGCCGCCCAACGTGGACGTGATTCTCGTGGCGCCGAAGGGATCCGGCTTGTCCGTGCGCCGCAATTTCCTGTCGGGTGCAGGCATCAATTCCAGTTTCGCCGTGGAACAGGACTATACCGGCCAAGCCCAAGAGCGATGCATCGCGCTGGGAATCGGCATCGGTTCCGGTTTCCTTTTCCCGACAACATTCCAACGGGAGGTATTCAGTGACCTGACCGGCGAACGCGGCGTGCTGATGGGATGTCTGGCGGGCGTGATGGAGGCCCAATACGAGACGCTGCGCAAGAACGGTCATTCTCCCAGCGAAGCGTTCAACGAAACCGTGGAGGAACTGACGCAAAGCCTGATTCGTCTTGTGGACGAAAACGGCATGGACTGGATGTACGCCAACTGCTCGGCCACCGCCCAGCGCGGCGCGCTCGACTGGAAACCGAAGTTCCGCAAAGCGGTCCTGCCTGTGTTCGACGCGCTCTACAAGTCGGTCAAGTCCGGCAAGGAAACTGCGCGCGTCATTTCCAGTTGCGGCCGCATGGATTACCAGAAACAGCTCGCCAAGGAACTCGCTGCCATCCGCAATTCGGAAATGTGGCAAGCCGGCGCCGCGGTGCGAACCTTGCGCCCCCGTGAAAAGGCCAAGGCCATCACGAAGAGCACCAAAGGCCTTACCGGTCGCAAAGCGTAGGGCTGACAGCCGATATGGACGGAGGACGGCACCGCCCTGTTGGTCGCGGAGTCTGCCTGTTGTGGGGGCGCGCGGCTTGACCCCTTGCCGGGGCTGCGGCACTATGCTCGCCCATCATGTGGCGCTGGACTGAAAATGTTGAGCAGTACGTACTCGATGTCATCTTCAAACGACGCCGCGATTTCGGCGCCCGGTTGACCAGCGCGGCTTTGTTCAGTCTTTCATTCCTCTACACGGCCGCCATCCAGTTGCGACTGTTTCTTTGGCGGCACCGGATTTTTCGGGACCACACGCTGGGCTGCCAGGTCGTCAGCATCGGCAATCTCACCGTCGGGGGCACCGGCAAGACTCCCGTCGTGGAGATGTTCGCTCGCGCCCTGCAGCAGCGAGGCCGGCGGGTCGCCATTCTCTCCCGCGGCTACAAAAGCAAAAGCCCTCCGCTCTGGCAACGCATCGTCGCCAAGGTCACCTTGCAGGACGACCCGCCTCGCGTTGTCTCTGATGGCACATCGCTGTTGCTCGACAGCGATCAGTCCGGTGACGAACCGTATATGCTCGCCTCCAACCTCAAAGATGTGGTGGTGCTGGTGGACAAAGACCGCGTCAAGAGCGGCCGGTACGCCATCAGCAAGTTTGGCTGCGACACGCTGCTGCTGGACGACGGCTTTCAATATCTGGCTTTGAAGAGCCGGTTGGATATCTGCCTCATTGACCGCGACAACCCCTTTGGAAACCATTTCCTGTTGCCGCGGGGCACGCTGCGCGAACCTATCGCCAATCTCCGCCGCGCCAGCTACATTTTCATCACGAAATCCAACAAGGTCGGCGCCGGCAAACTCCGCAAAGTAATCCGCGAATACAACAAACGGGCCGAAATCATCGAGTGCGGTCACAAGCCGCTGTACTTGCAGGATGTCTATACGGGCGAACGTCACCCGCTGGAATTGCTCCAGGGACTCAACGTGGCCGCCATCTCGGGTATCGCCATGCCGGAAAGTTTCGAGGAAGGATTGCGAAACCTCGGTGCCAACGTCATCTACACCCTACGCTACGCCGACCATCACCGCTACACCCAGCAAGAGATCATCAATATGATCAACCGCAGCCTTAAACGCGGCGCGCGCGCCATCCTCACCACGGAAAAGGACGCGGTGCGATTTCCCAAGATTGACCGGCGCGACATTCCCATCTACTACCTTCGTGTCGAAATCCACATCCTGTCGGGAGCCAAAGACTTCGATGACGCCGTCGCCAAAATCTGCCATCGCTAGGGGCCGCAACCCACGCATCCTCATCCGCTCCACCAATTGGATCGGCGACGCCGTCATGACCATGCCGGCGGTGCAACGGCTGCGCGAACTGGAACCCCACTCCCACATCGCCATGCTCTGTCACGCCAAACTCCACGATCTGTGGCGGCACAATCCGTTTCTCTCCGAAATCATCACCTTCACCAAGCACCCCGATCTCCAGGAAATCCGTGACCGCCGTTTTGACGTGGCCCTCCTTTTCCCCAACTCGTTCCGGTCGGCTTGGGAAGTCTGGCGGGCCGGTATCCCCTGCCGCATCGGATTCTCCGGTGATTGCCGACGCTATCTTCTCACTCATGTCGTCCCCCAGACACGCGGTGAACATCCGGTTCGCAAGCCGGTCACGGTGTCCGGCAAGATAGTTTCCGTGCAAACCTGTCCCGCACCGCGCCACCAAACGCACCATTATCTCGACCTGATCTCTTACCTCGGCGGGCGGCGCGACTTCTGCCCGCCCCGTATCCACTTCGCGTACGAAGATCTGCCTCACCTTGCCAAGTTCTTTCATGAGGATGGCCGTCCCCTTCTCGGAATCAATGCCGGGGCTGAGTTCGGTCCGGCCAAACGCTGGCCGCCCACCCGCTTTGCGGAGACGGCCTACCAGATTCATGCCACCCACGATTGTCGCTGGCTCATATTCGGCTGCGCCGCGGACACTCCCATCGCCAGCATGATCGAAAACGAACTTCGCCAAAAGGGCATTCCACCCGGCGACATCATTAACTTAGCCGGCAAGACTTCCCTGCTCGAGCTCTGTGCCCTGCTCAAAGTCTGCCGTCTCCTCATCACCAACGACACCGGCCCCATGCACATCGCCTACGCCCTGGGAACCCCACTGGTAGCCATCTTCGGCTCCACCTCCTCCGAACTGACCGGCCCGCTGGGGCCCAACTGCATGGTCATACGCGAACCCGTAGAATGCAGCCCCTGTTTCCTGCGCGAATGTCCCATAGACTTCCGATGCATGAACGCCGTCACCGTCCAACGCGTCACCGAAGCCGCCCTGAGCCTCCTCAGAAAGAACAACACGAATGCCTGACCAACGCACACTCGGACGCAGCGGCATCAAGGTCAGCGCGCTCGGTTTGGGATGCTGGGCCATTGGCGGACCCTACAGCACCGCGGACGGCAAACCTTGCGGATGGGGACAGGTTGACGACGCCCAATCCATCCGGGCCATCCGCCATGCCTTCGACCTCGGAATCACCTTTTTTGACACAGCGGAATGTTACGGCTGCGGACACAGCGAACGAATTCTCGGCATCGCCCTGGCCGGCAAACGTGACCAAGTCGTAATCGCCACCAAGTTCTGGCACCGTTCCAACGAACACACACGCGTCACTGACGGAACACTGGCCGGTCCGCATGAAATTGCCGGCTCGTGCGAGGACAGCCTTCGCCGGCTCGGAACCGACTACATAGATTTGTTCCAATTTCACCAAGGCAACTATCCCGCTGAACAGGCCGCGCCCATTCGCGACGCTTGCGAGGCTTTGGTGCGAGCCGGTAAAATTCGCTGCTATGGCTGGAGCACCGACGACCCGGCGCGCGCGGCGGTATTCGCAGACGGCCCGACCTGCGCCGCCATTCAACAACGGTTCAACGTGTTCGATGGTGACGCCGGCACTCTCCGCTTGTGTGAGAAAAGGAACCTCGCCAGCATCATCCGCAGCCCGCTCCTCAAAGGGCTGCTCACCGGCAAGTTCACCCGCGACTCCACCTTCCCGGCCAACGACGTGCGCGCCCCTTGGTGGAATCTTCGTGACGGTCAGGAAGGCCAGTGGCTCCACCAGCTCGAACAGTTGCGCGATATTCTCACATCGGGCGGCCGAACCTTGGCGCAAGGCGCCTTGACCTATCTGTGGTCCATCAGCCCGGTCACAATACCCATACCGGGCTTCAAGACCATCACCCAAGTCGAAGAAAACGCCGGTGCGATGCGCTTCGATCTCTACACCCGTGACCAGCTTCATCAGATACACGCCATCACAGGTCGCGAACTGCCCGTCACCTAACCGCCCAGAAGCGCATTCACCTTCCGCATCACTTCAAATGCGTCGGCCACGTAAAGCACATCGGCCTTGCCCCGCGCCCAGCCACAGTTCGCATCGAGGTTGACCGCCCGCCGCTCACCGATGAACCGCCAGCCCACTGCGTGCGGTTCTTCACCGTGGCAACACGTCGAAAGCCCCTTCGGATGACGCGGAGTGGAGCCGGTCTGCCCGACCTGATTCAAATGCGACATGAACGGCAGCACTGCCTGGCCTTCGCCACTGAGGTCCACAAGCGACTTGCTGCTGCCCAGCGATGCCTTCGTCGCCTCCAAAAACTTGAGAATCAACTCCGCCGCTTCCGGGACGTGCGTCTGACCATCCGCTTGTTTCTTCGTCCAGCCGGCCCCGGCTACGAACAACAACTTTGCATCCGGCCGAATCGTCTGCTGGCTCGACTCCGGCGCGTGCATGCCGGTGACTTCTGTCTTCACGGCTGGCAACGTGACCGGCACGACATCCACCGTCGCCAATCCTGGTGTGCCTGAATATGCCGCATGACAGCCGGGATCAAGGGCAATAAACCACGGACGATGCGCTCGCGACTGCTGCGCCTCCATCCGTTGCCGGTAATACCAGCGCGTGATGGCGCCATCTGCCATCCCGGTCACGTGTGTATCGGCGCGTCCGCCACAGCGGTGCGCGACACCGGACACGATGCGATTCATGCGTGACGTTCCTGGCACGACGACAATCGTCGCCGTCGCGGCCTTCACCAAGGCTTCCGCCGCCGCCGCATCCCTGGCATACCGGGCTTGCGCAAAGTCCGTCCCAGCCACACCGAGAAACTTGGTCGCGCCGCAGCCGGCTATTTCGTTTGCGAACGCTTGCACCTCCGCACCGAGTAGCCCGACCACGAGCGTGCCACCAAGCTCCTTCGCCGCCGCGAGCGCTTCGAGGGCTGGCTTACCGGCATCGGCGTGGGAGAGAAAGAGAATGGTTTCCATAATTACTCCTGAATCCAAGCGACGATTTCCCTGGCGATTTCGTCAGCGGGCATGTCCTTGACAACTTTGGTTTGGCGCTGCTGTTTCGGTAACGCAACACTCGCAAACGTCACTGCATCGGTGGCGACCTTGGCCGGTTTGGCTTTCTGCAAGGCCGGCATGATGGCTCGCATATTTTGCACCCCAATCTGCGGATTGTTCGGCGGCTCCGGCAAGCTGCCCGTCGCCCAGCCAAGCACTGCCGGCGCGCCCGCACATTTCGATACCTGATGCTTGCCGCCTTCGATACGCTCCAGAATCTCCATCGAACCGTCCGCACCCACCGCAAGTCTGTCCACCCCCTGAAATTGGTCGGTGATGCCGAGAAGCTCGCCGACAATCTGCATCGTCGAACCCGCCCCGCGCGAAGCCGATTCCCAACCACCGAAGACGAGCAGCTTCGACATATCCAGTCCCGGTATGCCCTTGATCGCCTCGGCAAGCAACGGCGCGATCTCTGCAGCGTCCGTGAACCCACTCGACGGACCGTCGATGGCGATTAACTCAAACGGGGCTTTCTGCCCGACCGTCATCATCACCTGTTGCAGCTTCGCTTTCGGCGCGACGGTGACGAGCCACACCTTGCTACCCGGCGTCTTCTTCGCGAGGTGCGCCGCCTCGAACAACGCGTGCCACGCCCACGGGTCAAGCACCGCCGGCAACATCATCTCATTCTTCAATGTCGGCCCCGTCGGCCCGGCGACCGGCTCCAACGTCTGCAACGGATCCGGCACGATGCTGCCGCAGACGACGATTTGATAGCTCATGGTTCTCCTTAGTTTTCGGCTGAATGCAGACCGCCCGGCGCGGCGCGAAACTCCAACACGGACCGGTCGGGATACTCGGGATGCGGCGTGGCGCAGTTCCACATGCACGCGCCGCAATGGATGCACTTCTCGCGGTCGAATACCGGCACCCCCCTTTCCCGCGGCGTGATCGCCTGGCCGCTGCACACCTCGACGCAAATCTGCGTGCCGCAGCACTCACACAGGTTCGGATACAAAAAGACAACGTGATCGCCGTAGCCGGCTGGGGCTTGCACCTTGCCGCCCATCAACAGCGCATCCTGATGCGACACAAGCAGTTTGCCGTCGAACGGGATCTCCGGCCAGCCGACGCGGTTCATCAACTCGTTGTGCGCCGAGACGCCTCTCGCCGCGCAGTCCTTGCGAATCTTCTCGATCTCGCCGGCAGGAATCCGATCACGGTAATAGTCATCCAAACTGGGCGTGTGCCCGGCGGCGGGGCGCGGCTCGAGCGGCAGGTTGATCTTGCCGTTGGTCGCACCGGTCAATGCCATGCCGAGCATACCGGCCACCATCCCGGCGTGGAAACCGTCGCGGGCCCGTTCCGCAACGCGGCCTTCCTGTTCCACCCAGCTTTCCCGGCGACGTTTCACGTAGGTCGCTTCGAGATTCTGCTTCGTGAACGGTTTCTTCTCCTTCAACAACTCGATGACGGCTTCGGCGAGTTGCGTGCCGGTGGTCCACGCTTCGTCCACACCGCTGCCGGTAAGGACGTTCGTGCTGCCGGAGCCTTCGCCGATGCGCGCGTAACCGTGGCCGGCCAGATGCGGTTCGCCTCGCTTGCCGGATTCGCCCAGAGTTTTTGCGCCCCACGAACGCAGTGTGCCGCCGTTGAGGTAGCGCCAGAGATACGGATGCAGCATCCAGTGTTGAAGATACCGGTAGGCGGTGCGGACCGGCGTGTCGAACCAGGACGGTACAAAGATGCCGAGCGAGGCGACGTTGTCGGGATAGACGTAAAGAAAACCGAAAATCTCCGGCTCGGGATAGCCAAGCGTGTGCAACACGGTGCCGGGTTTTAGTTCGCAGCCTTCCGGCAAGTTGACCACCAATTTCATACCGACGGCGTAGTCGTGTTTGTGGTGGCCGTCCGGCATGCCGAACTTCTCGTCGAGTTGCCGGCCGACTGGGCCGACCGGGCCGTCGCCGACGACGGTGAGCGCGGCGCGAATGTCCATGCCGG
>CAZEQV010000166.1:0-7655 GCA_964514435.1 uncultured Verrucomicrobiota bacterium | reverse complement strand
TTGTGAAGCGTTTCCAGCGGGCCGATGTCGTGCAGAAAAGCCGCAAGCGTGAGCGCGTCCAATTCCCGGCGGGGCATGCCAAGACGTTGTCCCACCAGCCGGCAATACTTGGCGACATTGTGGGCGTGACCGCGCGCGCCGATGTTGGCGCCTTCGAGCAGCGACATCAGCAGATCCATCATCGAAAGCAGGCAACTTGACAACGACTGATAGTCCACCACCTGTCCGAGCATCAGCTCCGTGAAATTGTCTATGATGCGAACGGTGGTGTACCCCTCGATCTCGCGCAAGGCCGTCTCGGTCTGGACGTTGACAGGCACGCAGATGCGCCGCGCCATCAAGTAGTCCACGTTCTGTTCCTTGACGATGGCGCGCGCTTCCGCCAAGCAAACGGCTTTGAAAACGGAATACCCCTCGTGGTGCAACAGCCGCGAGATCAACCGACAGACTTCCGCGTCGCTTTCGACCAGCAAAATGTTTCCACGCAATGCGCCCGTCTCTTCCACTCCATCCGCGCCAGGCAGGGAGCTGCGGAACCGGCGCGACATTTTTACCAGTGTCTGGTCGTCACGGAACGCGAAGATATCCGGCAGGGACACCTTGAGAACCTTGTCCTCGGTCTCTTGGGGAACCGTTGGCGGAACCGGCGGCAACGGCGGAGCGGGCGTCGCCCCTGGGGACGGAGTGGACTGTTTTTTGGGGGCAACGAGTGCCACGGTTCACCTTTGGTTAAGCGGCGGACTGAATGCGCGTGACCAACGCGGCGGGCTGTTCGGAGTATTTGATCGCTTCTTCGACGGTGACGACCCGTTGTTGCGCCAGTTCGATAAGGCATTGATCCAAGGTCTGCATGCCGTCTTTGCGGCCGGTGCCGATGGCGGAATTGATGTGGAAGGTTTTTTGTTCGCGGATCAAGCTGCGAATGGCCGGCGTGGCCACCAGCACTTCATAGGCGGCGACCCGTCCTTTGCCGTCGGCCCGTTTGAGGAGTTGCTGGGCGATCACGGCGCGCAACGATTCCGCGAGCATCGTGCGAATCTGGGACTGCCGGTCGGACGGGAAAACGTCAATGATCCGGTCAATAGTCTTGGCGGCGCTGTTGGTGTGCAGCGTGCCAAAGACGAGGTGCCCGGTCTCAGCGGCGGTAATGGCCAGTTGGATGGTTTCCAAATCGCGCATTTCGCCGACCAAGATCACATCGGGATCTTCGCGCAACGCCGCTCGCAACGCTGTCGCAAAGCTCTCGGTATGTCCGCCAATTTCCCGCTGGCTGATGAGGCACTTGATCGGCTCATGGATGAACTCCAGCGGGTCTTCGAGCGTGAGAATGTGTTCGTGCCCGGACTGGTTGATGTGATGGATCATCGCGGCCAACGTGGTGGACTTGCCGCTGCCGGTAGGCCCGGTCACAAGCACCAGACCGTTCTTGTAATCGCAAAGGTGCTTGAAAACTTCCGGTGCGCCAAGCTCGGAAAGACTCTTGATGTTGAACGGAATCTGACGGAACGCGGCGGCGATACCGCTGTTCTTCATGTAGAAATTGCAGCGAAACCGGGCGATACCGGGCGCGGAATACCCGAAATCCAAATCGCAGTTCTTCTCAAACCGTTCAATCTGCGCCTCGGTCAACATCTCGTACAAAACCGGCCGCAACACATCGTCTGTCATCGGGGGATAGTCCACCTTGTGCAACGTCCCGTGCAGACGCAGGATAGGAGGTGAGCCGACCGCTAAATGCATGTCGGATGCGTTCTGCTCGGTCATCATTTTGAAGAAGAGATCAATTTTCGCCATGACGGTCTATCAAGCAAAGGCAATGCCGGGGACCACGGAGTGACCTGGTTTGCCGCCGTCGCAACGGTGAAACCTGTTGCCCGTAAAGCGGAAGGGCGAGGGAATTAGCCTTTGATCCCTGTTGTGGCGATGCCTTTGATGAAGGTCTTCTGCGTCAAAAAGAATAGAACGATGATGGGAATGACCACGACGGCGCTGGCGGCCATGAGATAATGCCACTGCACGCCACCATGCTGGCTCTGGTAGCTCTGCAACGCCACCGCCAACGTGAACGTGTGTTTGCGGGTCAGATACAGCAGCGGCCCCATGAAATCATTCCAAGCGTAGAGAAAGTGAAACAGCGCCACCACCGCCAGTACCGGCTTGCTCAACGGCAAGATGATCCGCCAGAAAATCCCCCACTCGCTGCACCCATCTATCCGGGCTGCTTCGCTGAGTTCTTCCGGTATCGTGCGGAAAAACTGGCGCATCAGGAAAATGTTGAACGCGCTGCCGAAGAAAGCCGGCACCCACAACGGTTTCAACGTCCCGATCCAGCCCAGCGATTTGAAAACTCCGTACAACGGCACCATCAACACGGGAAACGGCACCATCATCGTCGCCAACGTCAACGCAAACATCACATCGCGCCCCTTCCATTTCACCCGCGCGAATCCATACGCAATCAACGCATTCGAGAACACCGCGCCGATGCAGCCCAACAGGCACACAAAAAGCGTGTTCCGCAAAAACGTCCCAAACGACACTGTCGCATCCTCGCCCACCCCTGTTTCGCGCGCCGTGACCGTTCCCTCCACCTCGTCCAAACTGCGACCGCCCATGGTTGCCAGCGCCTTTGGATAATTCTCCCAACGCGGTTTGATGCGCGTCTCGATCTCCGATTCCGGCACGATGGCCGTGGCCAGCGGCTTTTTCACAATCTTGGTCGGCGACCGTTCGGTCACGTGCCGGTGCCCCGGTTTGTCCGGTGCGCTTGGTCCGAGCGTGACCTCCATGCGCCGGCCGTCAATCGTCGCGTAGTACGCCCGCGGAATCCACGTGGGTGGCAGCGACATGGTTTGCTCGATCGGCTTCAGCGACGTGGCCAGCAGCCAGATCAACGGAAACAGAAACAGAACCGACCCGGCCGCCAGCAGCCCATAAACAAGTAAGCGCGTCAATGACATGCGGGGTCTCATGGTTCAGCCAGCGTAATGAATCCGTTTCTCCGACAATTTCGTGGCGACCACCGTCAACACCACGATCAACACGAACAGCACCCACGCCATCGCGCTGGCGTAGCCCATCCGCAAATCGTAGAACGCCGTGCTGAACAGATAAAGCGCGTAGAACAGCGTGGACCGGGCCGGATTGCCGTCCGCGCCACCGGTCATCACAAACACCTGCGTGAACACCTGCAGTGAGCCGATGATCCCCATGATCAAGTTGAAGTAGATGACCGGCGAAATCATCGGCAACGTCACATGCCACAACCGCCGCCACCAGCCGGCCCCGTCGAGTTCCGCGGATTCGTACAACTCCTTCGGCACGTCCTGCAGCCCGGCCAGGTAGATTACCATAGAGTTGCCGACGCCCCACAAACTCATCAGCACCAAGGCCGGCTTGGCCCAATTAGGATCCGCCAGCCACGTCGGCGGACGCATCCCAAACATCTCCAACACCGGCCGCAACGCCCAGTTCAAAATGCCGTACGAGCCGTTGAATATCCACAACCACAACATCGCGCTGGCCACCATCGGTACGATGGACGGGATGTAGAAGATCGTCCGAAAGACCGGCATCCCGCGCACTTCCGTGTTCAACAACAACGCCAGACTCAACGACACCACCATGCCCAACGGCAACGACAGCCCGGCAAAGTACAGCGTGTTCTTCAACGAAATCCAAAACACCTTGTCCGACATCATCCGCTGATAGTTCTCCGCGCCCGACCATACCGGGGCCTGCAACACCGAGTAATCGCAGAAGCTGTAGAACAACGACGCCAGCACCGGATACGCCGTGAACACGCCCAGCCCCACAAACCACAGCGCGCAGAACCCCAACCCGGTAAGCAGATTGTGTCGTTCCCTTGCGGTCATGGTTGCGCCTTCGCCAACTCCTCTCGACGGGCCAACCCGCGCCGATGCCAGTTCCAGCTTTGGCTCACGCGCTGCTGGCAGAACGCCAGGGCTTCTTCCACCGGCTCCGTCTGCAAACGCGCCGCCTCGAACACGTTCGCCAACTCCCGGCCGTACTCCTGCCAGATGCCGATCTTGGGGATGTGCACCGCGTTCGGACTTTCCGCCAGTTGCCGGAACAACGCGATGTGCGGATGCGGATGGTGCTTCTCGAAAAACGGGCTCCACTGGCGCAACGGCGAGTTTTTCTGCTGTAGAAAACAAAGCAACTCCATGCCGGTCAGCTCCTCAAAACGGCTGGCTTGCGGGTTGATGGAGCTGACGAACTTGATGAACTCCCACGCCTCGCGCGGATGTTTGGCCCCGCGCGGAATCACCAAGATATCCGAGTCCGCCACGGTGAAATTTTCCAAGCCCGGCTTGGTGGCCGGGAACGGCGCGACGCCGTAATCCATTCCGGGCGCGAACTGTTTGAGATAGTTGTTCAGCCACACGCCTTGAAACACCATCGCCACCTTGCCGGCCATGAATGCGTTCTGCGGCGAGGCAAAGTTGCCGAAACCTGCCGTGAACGATTTGATGGCTTCGAGGCCGTACCGACGCGTGTACCCTTCCGTCCACCGGTACGCTTCCAGATTGGCCGGCAACTTCCCGATCACAATCTCGTCGTTGACGATGTAGTCGCCGCCAAACCATTTGGGAAACGCCCACGCGAACCATCCGGGCTCCTGCGGCAAAAACCCCAACTGGATGATCTCCCCGGTCCGGGGATCCCGCTTCACCAATTTGTCCGACATCGCATCCAGCTCTTTCACCGTGCGCGGCGGCCGGTCGGGATCCAGTCCGGCCTCCCGAAACAACGTCTTGTTCCAGTGCAACGCCGTCGTGCTCGGGGTGCTGGGCAACGCCCAAACACGTCCCCGGTAATGGCACATGCTGGCGTAAATGGGCGCGTAGCGGTCCAGCCACTGCTCCGTCGTGTGCCCTTCCGCCCGGATGAAATCGTCCAGCGGCGTCAGCGCGTTGCGGTCAGCAAACGAGAACACATTGAACAACCAGACACCGCCGACATCGGGCGGATCACCGCCCGCCGTGGCCACCAACGTCTTGCGATCCACGTTGGATACGGACAGATACTCGACGGTGATCTTGTCCTGCGAACGATTGAACGCATCCACGACCTTCTGCATCGCTTCCGCTTCGAAGCCCGACCATTTTTCCCAATAAGTGATGCGGACACGTTCCGACGGCGGACGCTGGCAGCCCGCCAGGAGAATCAAGGTCCAAACAATGAAGATCACCCCACGCACAACGTGCCCTGTATCACAAGCCCACCGGCACACGCAAGAAAAGTGGCGTTGCTCCCGCGCTCACCCGGTGCCGGTGCGTTCGTGTTTATCGTTGAAGCGATGGTTGGGTGCCGGTACAACAACGGCACTTCCATGAGCCAACCCATCCGCGTCATCTCCTACGGTCTCGGTGTAATCGGCCGCAACACCGCCATGCTCGCCCTTCAAAAGAAAGGGTTGCAGATCGTCGGCGCGGTGGATACCGCGCCGCCGTTGCGGGGACAAGACTTCGGCACCGTCCTCGGTTTGAATAAACCGTTGAACGTGCCGGTAAGCTCGACGCTGGCGGAAGCGTTGTCCCGAGCGAAGGCCGATGTGGTGATTCATTGCACGGGATCAAAGTTTGACGCGGTGTTCGGTCAATTTGAGGAAATCGCCCATGCCAGGCTTCACTGCGTGACGTCGTGCGAGGAAGCCTTGTTCCCCTATCGCCGGTACGGCGCGCTGGCAAAACGGTTGGACGACCTCTGCCGGCAATGCGGCGTCGCCGTCGTGGGCACGGGGGTCAATCCCGGTTTCGTGATGGACACGTTGCCGCTGGTGTTGTCGTTTGCCTGTCAGAAGGTGGAATCGGTCCGGGTGCGTCGCGTGGTGGATGCGTCCACGCGCCGCGAGGCGTTGCAGCGAAAGGTCGGCGCCACGATGTCGGTGGAACAGTTCCGGTCGCTTGTGGCGGCCGGCAAGATGGGGCATGTGGGGTTGGTGGAATCACTGTTGTTCGTGGCGGACGGGTTGGGTTGGACGTTGGATGATGTGAGCGAAACGATCGAGCCGGTGGTGGCCGACCGGATGATCCAAACCAAGTTTCTGGCGGTGAACCCCGGCGAAGTGGCCGGTGTCCATCAGGTGGCGAGTGGGAAGATCGGTGGACGGGAATTGATTGCTTTGGATTTGCAGATGTACGTTGGCGCGCGCGAACCGATGGATGAGATTGTGATGGACGGCGAGCCGCCGGTAAGGTTGACGGTACCGGGCGGCACCCCCGGTGACGTGGCGACGCCGGCCGCGTTGGTGAACACGGTGGCGCGGGTCATGGAATGCGCACCGGGATTGCACACGATGCGGACGGTTGGGTTCCCGCGAATCATGGAATGAGTCATGGCGGACAAGAAGAACATCGTCTATTTCGATTTGGAGACGCAGAAGAGCTCGCAGGACGTGGGCGGGTGGGCGAACAAGGCGGCGATGTTGATGTCGGTGGGCGTGACGTACAGCACGGCGGAGGGACGTTACCGGATTTACGACGAAGCTCATGTGAACGACTTGATCAAGGAACTGATGCGGGCCGACTTGGTGGTCGGGTTCAACATCGTCAATTTTGATTATGAAGTGTTGCACGGCTATTCGGCTCTGGATTTGAAGGCGACGCCCACGCTCGATTTGATGGTGGACTTGGAAAAGAAACTGGGTCACCGGCTCAAGTTGGATACGGTGGCCAAGGCAACGTTGGCGGCACCGAAGATCGCGGACGGCATGGAGGCGTTGCGCTGGTGGAAAGAGGGCAAACTGATGGAAATCGCCGAGTACTGCTGTTTCGACGTGAAGATCACCAAGGAACTGCACGAATACGGCCAGAAGTACGGCGTGGTTTTCTATCACGACCGCCTCGGCCAGCGGCGAAGCGTAAAAGTGGAGTGGTAAAGATATGCCCACTGTAAAAATTCAGCCTTATCCAAGAAGAGACGACGACCTTGCTGAGGACAGCTTGTTTCCGCGTCCAAATGAGACCATTTCAGATGAACAACTCAGAGCGGCTATCCGGCGCGCTTTTGAGCGCTGTTTGAAGGACAAACGCGGTAACCCGACTCGAATTCCTGATTCACCCAAGGAACTGGTTGAGATTTGCATGCGGCATCTCAAAGAGCGCAGCGATCCGATTCTAAGCCCTTTTTTTCTGAGCCAATGCGAATTGGAGGAGATTTTTGAGTTGGATGCCGTCGCGCATGAGATGCAACGTCACCGGATGAAGATTGGCGTATTTTATCAGTACTTACTTATCGAACTGATGCGTCTAAGATTCCGCAACGTATCTGATGGTAATCGCGAAGGGGATGCGGAGGTCGAAATTGAAACACCTGGATTTGCACGTGGGTTACGGCTCTTCATTTCTGTGAAGAAGTCCTCAGACACAGTGGGTGGACAGGATATTGGAGGGGTCATACGGCGATTGGAGAATATTGCGATCGGTGACAAGAATTTGACCCGACCCTATTTGCGTGTGGTTTGTTTTGCGACTCCACAACGCGGGATCATTTTACCCTATGAACAGGCGCGGAGCATGAGACGAAACCGGGATGGCTATCCATATTCTCCCAACTGCGAGGTGTGGAGTCCCGGCTTTGTCTTCCCTTACGTGTCAGGTTTGCTGGCCGAAGATATTTATAGGGTGTCA
>CAZEQV010000165.1:0-7700 GCA_964514435.1 uncultured Verrucomicrobiota bacterium | reverse complement strand
GGCCGATGGGCTGGGCTTGGAGGTTGTCCACCACGACGCCGCAATGGGAGCGGACATGGAAGTCGTAGGGGCCGCCGTTGTAACCGGCGGAGATGGCGCGGTTGACGTAGAGCGGACGGTTGAAAGCGTGGAAGCCGAGTAGCGAAAAACAGTCGGCGACGTAATGCACGTAGAGCAACGCGAACTGGAGCGACACGGCCGGGGCGGGCGATTCCCAGTAAGCCGGCGACTCGTCGGCGCGGAGGAAGGCAAAACCGCGCTCGGGCGTCACGTAGGACGGGGCCGGTGGCGGTTTGACTTTGCCGGCGTCAATCGGGTCGAGTCCCCAGAACAACGTCGGGATATACTTGTCTTGGCCGGGCGCGCGTATCTGGGCGAGGAAATAATCGAAGCCGGCCTCGGGCCACTTGCTGTGGGCGATCTCGAACCAGTTCACCTCGGCCATCTTTTCGACCTTTGTGCCGCGATGGTCGCGACCGTTCATGTTGGCGGCATACCAGAACCGGGGCGCGTTGGTTTGGCCGGGCAGGTTGCCGGGCACGAAAGCATGCTGGAACACACGCGGCCCGAGCGACGAGCCTTTGGCGTCGCCCATCGTGATCTTGCCGTAGTTGGGCTGGCCGCCGGGAATGGCAGTGCGCGGGTACCCGACCTTGACGATGCTCTCGATGTAGCTCCGCATCGTCGCACCGCCCTTGCCGGTGTAGCCGTAGCCGAGGTGGTTGCGACCGCTGCGTTCGAGTCCCCGGCAGAACAGCAACATCTCGCCGATCATCGAACCGTGTTTGGCGAACTCTTCCATGTAGAAATAGCCGTCGGCGATATACTCGTCGAAATACCATTTCCAGCCACCGTTACCGTTGATGAGAGCAGTGAGCAGCTTTTCATCCTGCAACCCCATCGCCATGATGTGCGCCGACATGGGCCGGGGCCATTGCATGTTCGGCAGCCAACTGGTGCGGGTGTAGAACTTCTTGTCTTCGAGCTGATAGGCGATGTGGGCGCGGAAGGTTTCCTCGATCTTCGCGCGCTCGTCCGGTGTGAGCAGATCGTACAGGCTGTCGTAGCGCAGCACATCGAGATGACACGTGAAATGCCGGCCACCATGTTCGAGCGACTCGAAGTGTTTCGGAAGTTTGCCGATGATGCCGAGGAGATATTTCTTCTCCGACTCGCCGGCCGCCTTGTCGCCCATGACGACGTAGCGGAACAGGTTCCGGTAAGTTTGGCCGAGGCCTTTTTCGGCTTTGAGTTTCTCGTAGGCGTCGCGTGCCCACGGTTCCGTCTCGATCTTCTGACGGATGGCCGCCGCTTCCGCGCGCGTCCAAAGGATGAACGGATGTTCGGCGGCGGGGGCAGAAGTGGCGAGGAGCAGGAAGAAGAAGACTGGGCAACAGAGTTGCCGGAGCAGATGGGTTCCCAAACAGAGTTTGGGAACCAGATGGCGTGTGGTGGATTTGGCGCTCGCTCCCAGACTCCCCAACATTCTCGTTCCCAAACTCTGCTTGGGAACGCAATTGCCCGCGAAACTCTGTTTCGCCAGTATTCTCATCGCCATGGATCACACCTCATTACCGGTTGCGCCCCGACTAGCCACTCGTGGGCCGACGAATACCGCCAGTGCTCCGGCGCCGCGACCAGACCCCGTCGCACCGGGTTGTTGTGATTATACTCCAACTTCTGCTCCATCATTGCGTTGCCTTCGATCTGTTGTGGATGAAAACCCTCCTGCCACACTTGATAATCACTCGCGGTCTTGTGGTGCGCCCGGTAGTACTCGAATTGATTGAGCAACCACTCGCGTCCTTCCTGCTTCACTTGATCCAGCAACCGTCGCGCAGTGAACTTCTTCAGGTCTGCCAGCACCCGCGTCAGTTCGGGGGCGGCGACGACAGCGTGGAAATGGTTGTCGAGGATCACCCAGCCGAACAGAGACAGGCCCTTGTGCTGCCGACAGTAGGCCAGCGATTCAACAAGGATGTCACACGTGGCGGCAGTGGTGAACACTGGCAACCACGCGACGATGGTGGAGGTGACGAAGTAGGTGGCGGACGGGTCATACACTTTGTAGCGGGTGCGCATCAGGAAGGATTCCAGCGGCAACAGAGTTGCCGGGGCAGCGGGGTTCCCAAACAGAGTTTGGGAACCAGATGGTGTGGAGTGGATTTGAATCTCGTTCCCAAACTCTGTTTGGGAACGCATCTGCCCGCGAAACTCTGTTTCGCCTGTCCTCTCACCAGATGATCATCCCACTCGTCGGCTTCGATGGCCGCTCGGTGCCGTTGACGATCAATTTCGGGGTGCCGGTGACTTTGACTTGTCCAGACCGCACGTTGCCGGTCACTTCCACTTTGTCTTTGCCGATGCGGACGAAACCAAAGTCAGTGAAGGTAAAGCTCTCGCCGTTGCCGGTCACGGTCTGCTCCTTGCCAACACCGTCGGCATACGCCAACAACACCCGGTCGGCATTGATCGCGACGGCCACCGCGCCGTCGGTTTGCGCGAGCCGCTCAAACTTCGCAGCGGGCGCTTGCGCAGCCGGGCCGTTGTAGGGTTTGTGCAACGCGGCAAACACCGTGGCCGGCACGGTGCGGCTGGCGACGACTTTCACGCCGAGCTCCTTCGCGTCAATCGGCGGCCGGCCTTGCGTGATCGTGGTCGAGCCGGCTTCGGATAACATTTGCACGCGGACGCCGCCCACTTGGTCCGGCGATTCGTGGTGGTGAATCACCACGCTCCACGGTTTGTCGCCGGCGGCGAAGGATTTTTGCTCGGTGAGGACAATCTTCTCGACCGTGGCCGGCTGCCATTTGTCGGCGGTGGGGAATTGGACGTTGCCGGCGCTGAGGACGTGCCAGTCGTAGACACGGGGTTTGTCGCTCTTGAGCCAGAAGACATCGAACAGATAGTCGCCGGTCAGGATGAAGGCGCGTTCCTGGTCCACGCCGGGATAGATGCCGCGGGCGCGGACGGCGACGAACTTGGCCGGGCCGGCAAGGTGTTCGCGGATGCGCTGGTTCTTGCAGCCTTCCTCGCCGTTGTCCACCCACTGCGGTTTCAAACCGTCCACCACGACGCCGCTGGACTGGCCGTTGACGTGGTCGCGCCACGGGTCGCCGCCAGCGTAGCCCTTTTTCACGACGCCCATGCGCTCGTAGATGTTGCGGTTGAGCGCGACGTAGTTGAGCATCGCGAAACAGTCGTGGACGTAATGAACGTAATACATGCCAAACTGGAGCGCGACCGCCGGCGCGGGAGACTCCCAGTAGGCCGGTGATTCCTCGGCGCGGAGCAAGGCGAAACCGCGTTCGCGGCTGACATACGACGTCGCGGCCGGGGGCTTGACCTTCTTGGGATCAATCGGGCCGAGGCCCCAATACAAGCTGGGCAGATAGACTTCCTCGTCGGGTGGGCGCATTTGGGCGAGGAAATAATCGAAGCCGGCATCAGGCCAGCGGCGGTGGCCGATTTCATACCAGCCGGGCGCCTGGAGTTTCGGCACCGGGCCATTCATGTTCGAGGTGCTCCACCATTGCGGGATGCGTCCACCGGCCTTGGGTGCGTTGAACAGATGGAACGTGCCGGCATCGCCCATGGTGACGCCGGGGAACCGTGGCATACCGGTCCCGCTGAGACGCGGGAAACCGATCTTGATGGGCATATAGAGGAAGTTCTTCATCGTGCCGCCGCCCTTGCCCGTATAGCCGTAACCGTATTGCCCAAGCCCCAGTCGTTCCAACGCCTCGCAATACATCAGCATCGTGCCGATGTTGGAGTAATACTTGCAGAACTCCTCCATGTAGAACTGACCATCGGCGATGTAGTCATCGAAGAACCATTTCCAGCCGCCATCGGAGTTGAACACGGCGGCAATGGCCTTTTCGTCCTTCAACGCCACGGCCAACATGTGCGTGCCAATGGGACGCGGCCAATGCATATTCGGCAACAGGCCGGTGCGCGTGTATTTGAAGGCCGGATGCCGGGGCGGTGCGCCATCGAGATGAAACTGGATGTAATGGCGCGTCGCCGTCTCCACGCCTTTACGTTCCTCGGGCGAGAGCACATCGTAGAGCGCATCGTAGCGGAGCGCGTTCAGCGTCTGCTCGTCGCGCTGGTGACGGTCGCCCGCGGACGGCATACCCTCGTTCCAGACGAAGTTCTTGAGATCCACGTTTTCCCACGTCATCGGCTCCGGCTTCTTGCCGATGAACTGGAGCAACGCGGCTTTCTGTCGTTGTCCGGCGGCCTCGTTGCCCAATACGAGATAGTTGAACAAATCCCAGAGCGTGGGGTTGACCTTGCTGATGTCGGTGGCGGCCATCTTGTCGTATTGCTGTTTGGCCAGCGGATCGGTCTCGATGCGTTTCCGCAACGCCGCCGCTTCGTCCTTGGTCCACAACAGGAACGGGCGAGGCACATCTTTCATCTGGGCACTTGCCGGCCAAGCAACCAGAACAACCAAGACAAGGCTCCGAGTCATCATAGTACACATGGCTATCACTCTGTCCTGAATATTGTAACGCGAAACGTGAAGTCTTATCAGATGCCGTTTCGCTTCCATTCCGACCGCAACAAGCCGTACAGCACCACGTCTTCGTATTTGTCCCACTTGCGGATGTGACTGCGTTGCACGCCCTCGCGTTTCAACCCCAGTTTTTCCAGGACGCGACTGGAGGCCGGATTGCGTTGAAAACAACAAGCGTGGATTCGGTGCAACTGGAGCTGGCGGAATCCGTATTCGATGACCGCCTTACCGGCCTCGGTGGCGTAACCGCGGCTCCAATAGGCTTGGCCGATCCAGTAGCCCAGCTCGGCGCGTTGATGCAGCGCGTCCACATGCAACCCAATCGCGCCGACAAGCTCACCGGTCTCCAGCAACGTGATGGCGAACACCACCTGCTCGCCGGCATCGAACTTCGCTTGGTGCGAAGCGATCCATCTCTCTGCCGTGCCGGAGGCGTATGGGTAGGGGACATTCATCGTGGTGTCCGCCACCGCCCGATCGCCGGCCAGCCGTTCCACATCCGGCGCGTCCGTCGTCACAAACGGACGCAAAATCAACTGCGCGGTCTGGAGCTTGGGACAGTGTCTCATGACGGTTCGACTTTGGCATGACCCGGTACCGTCAGGCAAGCCGCAACCCAACCCTCCCGGCGCCGCCACCGCATCCGGCAACAGCGCAGATGGCGTGTCGCCGCCACAAACTCCTGCTCCTGCTTGCCGTCCAAAATACCGCTGACAACCCACCGGCCATCCCCTGCCAGAAGTTTCCCGACCGGCGCGATCAACGTCTCCAACACTTCGAGGTAAATGTTCGACAACACCAAATCAAACGCACCGGATGGAGCACGAATTGCGTCGAGCGGCTTGCCCCAGAACGCGCGACGACGAAACCCGGTCAGCTTGTTCAACGCGAAGTTTCTCGCGGCATTCTTTCGGCACAAGGGGTCCAAATCGCACAACCAAAGCTCGCACTTCGGGAACAACTTGGCCGCGGCAATCGCCAACACACCGCTGCCAGTTCCGATGTCGAAAACACGGCGCGGGGCGAAACCTTGCCGACAGAGATGCTCCATCCATTCCAGACACATCCGCGTGGTGGCATGATCGCCCGTGCCAAACGCCATGCCGGGATCAATCAAGATGCCGGTCCGTTTGGCCGGTGGCTTCTCCCACGGCGGCCCGATCCACAATGACTTCCCAATGTTCTGCCCGTGATAATGTTCGCGCCAACGCCGTGTGTAATCCTCCTCCGGCAAGATGCCCGACGCCACCACGTCGTGCGACTGTCTCAAATCTCGAACCCACCGGTTCAACTCTTGTTCGCTGGCGACGCTGGCATACGCCTTCAACAACACGTCCGCGGAATCCCGGTATTGTTCCGTGGCCAACCATTCCGAAAACTTCCGTGCTCCGACCGTCCCGAACTCGACGATGGAGCGCGCCTCTTCCACACGAAACAATGTGTCGCCATCGACCGGTAATTCTTCCGCGCCAAGGAACCCGGTACGCTCCGCCAGCGCCGCCACGGTTTCTTCTACTCCTATGGCCGACACCCTCAACAGGACAAACGCATTCATCGGCAGGATGATTGTGGGAGAGACCGCTCCGGTCAAGCGCCTCGTCCAACTCTGTTGCAGACAAAGGAGAGGGGGAACGGATTTCCGGTCGTCTCACCCGAAAGCATTCGGGGTGGCGGGAAGAGCGTTAGAATGAGTGGAAGTCTGGCTGTGCTTCACGTATGCCCATCATATTGATCACACCCGGAATGACGCTTGTGAAGGAAAAGAATTGGCGCTTGATCCAGTCTGCATACGTTTGTTCCGTTCGGATGGAGTAATGTTTGGGGCGACAGAGGTCGGGAACTTGGTCAAGGAGCTTCGGTGGTTGGGACTTGCCGTTTGCAGTCTTTACTGCTGTCTTTACATGAGGGTTCACTTCGAAGAGTATTCCGCGCAGGAGAGTGATATTCAATGAATTGCCTCACAAGAAGTCTCGATTCTGGAAACCAGAATAGGCTGCAAAAATGCAGTTCAGTATAACGTTCGGCAAGGAATGAATAGGCCCCACCAAAGAGTCGGCTCGGTCAGCAACGCGCATGTCGGAGCTGACTTTGAACGTGTCGCGTTGGAGTACTTCGCGAAAAAGATGATTACGCTTTCTCGGAATTTTGCCGTCGAGATCGGTTTGGCGAAAAAGAAAAAGCATTGCTTCGACCTTGGCACCGCAAAGGAGAAGATACTTGTTGAGTGCAAATCTCATAGATGGACCGCAGGCGCGCGGGTGCCCAGCGCCAAGATGACCGTATGGAATGAGGCGATGTACTATTTTCACCTTGCTCCCGCAGATTACCGGAAGATTCTTTTCGTGCTTCTCGACCGAAGAGAGAAGAATGGAGAGAGTCTGTTGCGCTACTATAAGAGAACGCATTTCCACATGATTCCTGACGGCGTGGAGTTTCTTGAGTGGGATGAAGAGACGGGAGATATCGTCGGGGCATGAAAATGGAGCCGAACAAAATCTCTGGAACGAACACGGGCGGGTTACGTCAGTTGCGAATGCGTACGAGTTGTGCCGCCCGCGTCGCTCAGTTCCGTCGATGGACGAAAATATGAGGACGAGAAATAACCTACCGGCTTCGTTGAAGATTGTGGCTTGGCTCTTCATTCTTCCGGTTGGTGTGCGGTGATAGAGATCGTTGTCGCCCTACTGCACAGCCGAATCAGTTTCAACTTCGGAGTGCTCGGTATTTTCATCGGGCGGGGACTATTGCAGCTTCGTCCCGGCTGGCTCACATGCGCACTCGTGCTCACTCGGCTTGGACTTCTGATTATGCCAGTTCTCGCGTTGCTCGCAATTTCCGGCAGCGGAGTTCCTAGGATCACGATATTTGGCATCGTAGTGGGACGCACGTCGCACGAGGTCGTTTTGCTAGGCAGTGGTATAGGTCTTGTGTTTTTCATCTGGCAGTTGCGAGTATTGACGAGGGCAGATGTTCGCCGACTGTTCACCGAAGGAGTCCAATCCTCCGATGAGCCAACGCGGGCTTCCGCCCGCGTCGGCTATATTGAGCGTTGACTGAATGAAGCCGCCTGTGACATTGGTCGCGATAGCCGCAACAATCGTGGGCTGCACATCTCCTTCCGGGCACATCCATAAAGACCAATGCGCTCCCCGTCCGTCGTTGCCAAGATGGGGCG
>CAZEQV010000164.1:0-7794 GCA_964514435.1 uncultured Verrucomicrobiota bacterium | reverse complement strand
CTTCGAATATGTTGGATGAGTCGGTCCATGTGGTTACGGGTGTATCATCAGGGGTTAGTGGTCGAGGGTGTGGACGTGGGTGTTGTCCGGGGTGGCGGGTTCTTCTGGATCTGGTCAATGACAGGATCGGTGATGTCAGCACGAGTGGAGTCGGCGTAGATGATGTTTTCCGATGTGGTGTACACGACGGAAATGCCACGGGATTCCGCGACGCGACGGACGTAGGGACGAACCTTCTCGCGGTATCCCATGATCAAAGCGGCCCGGCGTTGTTGGAGAGCTTGTTGATAACCGTTGAGGGCTTGTTGCCACGTGTTGTTGGCTTGACCAACGATTTCGACGAGTTTGTCTTTTTGTTCTTTGGACAGCGGAAGCTGGCTCAATTCGCGCGGGTCTTGAATGGAGTTGAGCAGTTTAACCTGATCGGGTGTCAATTTGGCGTCGGTCGCGACCTGTTGTTTGACATCTTCGATTGATTTGAGCGTGTTGCGCAAGACTTGATCCAACTGAGACTTCAGTTCGGCGTCGGCGGCTTGGAGGTTCTTCGAGAGGTCATCCATCCAGCCCATGACTGTGGCGATTCGATCAAGGTCAACAATGGCGACTCCACCGGAAGATGCTCTGCTGGAAGACGGCGAACAACCGGAAACGGCCAGAGCACAAACAAGCGCGACGAGACAAGCAATGTTGCTTGGAATCATTGATTATTTTCCAGGGGATTTAGCGAGGGCACAACTCGGACAGTCCGCCGGAACATACGAAACGCCGATGTTTTACCCGTCAATACCATTGTTACCCGTCGAGTCGTTTTGCTTTTTTGTGGGACAGGAGAGGATTTCACCCAACAGTCACCGTTGCAGACTCTCTCTCGTCCGTTTGTACCCGTGATCTTACCTACCCGTTTCTGCGACAAAAACTAGCAGAATCACCGTCAGGATACAATAACTTTTTTAGGGAGGATTTAACATTTTTGGACACGGGAGGACAAGGAGGTGAAAGAATGGTAATTTGGATGGGTGGATTTGACGTGACTTAGGCAACTTTGCCGGCACCATGTTTAGGAAGCTGAATTGAACCCCTGTCCGTGTGAATGGCGTGCATGAGTGGCAGCGCGAGAGAACGTTATCGCTGCAGAAATTGCACAGATGGGATTGGCCATGCCGGTAAGTGAGTGCATTTAGACCTGTTGGGCAGGCAATTGAAGAGCGTAAATGCCTGTCGTTTAGGCTTCTTGCTGCGGGGTGGATCGAAGGTTGGTGGTGGCGAGCACCCTAAACAACGGGGATGTACGCTCTTCAATTCGCCTGCGACCGAAGGTTTGAACGGTCCTCCCGGTAAGTGCGCTTCTTGACCAATCATTGCCTGCCACGTAGTATGCCCCACAGCGAACCACGGAGGGATGGCAGAGTGGTCGAATGCGGCGGTCTTGAAAACCGTTAGGCGCGCAAGCGTCTCGGGGGTTCGAATCCCTCTCCCTCCGCCACTATGAATGATGATTCTCCTCGTAACCAAGCTCTGTTTGGGAACGTAGGTGGCCACGAAACTCCGTTTCGACAAGATTCCAGAACAACGGCGTTTTCGCCGCAAGTGGGTTCTAAACAGGCCTTGGGAACGAAAATAAACAGTAAGTATTCTGGCGGTATCTACAACGCAACATCCCACAACCGGGCCGGATACTTGCCGGCTGCGATTAGCCGACGGATGCCTGCCTCGACCATCGGTTTGTCTTCCCGGTAGGTAACACCAAACCAAGAATCTCTCGACGGCAACACCTTTAATTTTATAGCCTTCTGCACGATCAGGTCATTGACTGCCGATGGAATGTAATACTCCGACTTCTGTTCGTTGCTGTGCTTCCGAAGGAACTCAACGAATTTCTCTTTCAAGACCCCGAACAGTCGTGCATCAAACCCCCACATGTTCATGGAGACGATTTCCTCGCCGGTAAGCGGGTGTTTCACTCCAGATTCATCGGTGTAGGTAGCTCCTAACGAAGCTTTTTCGATCTTGGTGAGTTCTCTTACTGACACAAGCCGACCGGCTCCATTTACCTGACAAACACCGCGAGAAACTGAGCCGTGCTCAGACAACGTGTTCCGCAGGATGAACCCCACCATTGCATATTCGTCCGACCCCGACCGGAGATGACCGGCCAGCACCCGGTAAGATTCTGCCCCGTAAAAATCATCGGCATTAATCGCTGCGAACGGCTCGTGGATAGTGCCTTCAGCCATCAAAATCGCATGAGATGTTCCCCACGGCTTGATTCTACCTGCCGGCACGGTGAATCCGGCCGGCAAGCTGGTCAGTTCTTGGAACACGTACCGGACATCGGCTCTTTTCTCAAATCGTTGTCCGATTGACTCACGGAATGGTTGCTCGATGTCTTTGCGGATGACGAACACGAGTTTTCCAAAACCCGCCCGAAGCGCATCGAACACAGAATAATCAATGATGGCTTCGCCGTTGGGCCCTACCGGGTCAATTTGTTTGAGACCGCCGTATCGGCTGCCCATGCCGGCCGCGAGGATAAGAAGTGTGGGATCCATTTTCACAGGGAATCAGTCGCCAGCTTTGTTCATGAACTCTTTGCGGAACAACTCGCGTTTCGTTCGCAGGGACGCGCGTCGGACAAGAACCATATCCACACAAGCTATCGCCACAGCCATCACCGACAAAACAAAACACCACGTCCAATAGCGGATGTATTCGTTGCCCTTGAGGCTGTCGGCCAGAGCGGTGTATCCGAGCACAATCATCACCGCGCAGCCGGCAAGCAAAACGCCGCCAATCACTCGCAGGATGATCTGGCCGCGTCCCACCAGCGGCGTTGTTTGTGTGGCCGGTGCGCTCATCGCGCAGGTCAGACGATGGTTTTCTCGGTCTGCGGATCGAAGAAATGCGCTTTGCGCAAGTTGAACACCAGATCGAGCTTTTGGTTCACTTCCGCCTCTTCGCGGGAACCCATGCGGGCAATGAAACTGTGCTTGCCGGTTGTCAGGTATAGATAAACTTCCGCGCCCATCGGTTCTACCACCTCGACCGTGGCCTGTCCGCAATGATCGGGATCAGCCTGACCAGCCGTGCGACGGTCCGCGATGTCTTCGGGCCGGATGCCGAACACGACATCTTTTCCAACGTAGCTGGCCAGCTTGCCGGCCTGTGCGCCACCAATCTTCAATTTCATCCCGCCGGCCAACGAGGCCGGGTTGGTCTCCACAAACCACAAGGACGATTGCGTTTGATGAATCTTGCCGTGGATGAAGTTCATCGGCGGCGAACCGATGAACCCGGCCACGAACAAGTTGGCTGGATTGTCGTACAAATCCATTGGCTCCGCGACTTGTTGGATCAAACCGTCTTTCATCACCACGATACGGTCGCCCATGGTCATCGCCTCCACCTGATCGTGGGTGACGTAGATCATGGTGGATTTCAGGCGGCTGTGAAGCTTGTTGATTTCGGCGCGCATCTGCACGCGCATCTTGGCATCGAGATTCGAGAGCGGTTCATCGAATAGAAACGCCTTCGGTTTGCGGACGATGGCGCGTCCCACAGCCACGCGCTGGCGTTGGCCACCGGACAATGCTTTCGGTTTGCGCTGCAACTGCTCGTCGGTGATTCCCAAAATCTGCGCGGCCTCGCGGACGCGCCTGTCAATTTCGTCCTTCGGATATTTCCGCAGCATCAGCCCGAACGCCATGTTCTTGTACACCGTCATGTGCGGGTACAGCGCGTAATTCTGAAACACCATCGCAATGTCGCGATCCTTCGGCGGGACATCGTTGACGCGACGGCCGTCAATGATGATGTTGCCGCTGGAGATTTCTTCGAGACCGGCCACCATCCGCAAGGTGGTGGATTTGCCGCAACCCGACGGCCCGACGAGCACCACAAACTCCTGATCGTCAATTTCGAGGTTGGCGTTGTCCACGGCTTTGACCCCGCCGGGATAGATTTTGCAGACATTTTCGAGGAGAACTTTTGCCACGATGGATCCTCTTGGTTAAGCGATTTAACGGCGCCTTGTAACAGAGCACGCCAGACGTGTCAAACCATCGCTCGGCGTTTTATTTGATTGGAATCGCCGCGGACTGTCCGATAACTTCGCGGACACCGTGAACGTGAACCTGCTCATCACCGACGTCGGCCCAGACAAACCCGGCCTGGTGGAACGCATCTCCTCCGCCATCGCGGACCACTCCGGCAACTGGCTCGAATCACGCCTGGCTCATCTTGGCGGACAGTTCGCCGGCATTGTCCGCGTCGAGTTGCCGGAGGAGAAAGAACGTGCCCTGTTGGATGCGTTGTCGCGGTTGCGCGCCGTGGGGCTTTCCGCGCAAGCGCACCGGGATGTGTCCGTCGTGCCGTCTGACAAACGACAGTTCGCGCGGATCGAAGTGGTCGGACATGACCGGCCCGGTATCGTGCGCCAGATTTCACAAGCGTTGACGGCTCATCACGTCAACGTCGAGGAACTCACGTCATGGTGTGAAAGCGCGCCGATGTCGGGCGAGATGCTGTTTCACGCGACCGTGGCGGTGCAGTTGCCGGGGACGTGCCCGGCCCCGCAGTTGCAAGCGGCGCTGGAACGCATCGCGTCCGATTTGATGGTGGATATCTCGCTGAAGCCGGCCGGCTCAGTTTGATTTCTCGACGCGAATCTGAGCCGGCGACTTGATTTCCATCTGCGGTTTTTCCTTGTGCAAGCTGATCAGACCGGTCACGCAGACAACCTTGCCAGTGTAGAACTGCTCGGGGGCCACGGGGAAGTTTTTCAAATCCTCTCCCCAAATGACGATGGTAAAGCTCTGGTGGGGATGCGCCTTGTCGAGATTCAAGAAGGTGGGTTGATTCTTGCCGGTCGCCAGATAGCGCGCGCTGGCGACCACGCCGCACACGGTCTGAGTCTGTCCCACGTACTTGGCGGCATCGGCTCCGGTCAGTCTGTTGGTGGAGACTGGCTCTTGGGCGATGGCCAGAATACCGGCCAGGAACAAGGGGAACATCAGGATCGCGGAAAGTTTTTTCATGGGTTGCTTCCTTTCGCACCGGCCGCGGCTTTGATCGGCGGCGAGTTGGTGTTTCTGTCGGCGGACTTCTTAGATTTCTTGGGTGTCTGCTGCAAGTCTTCCGCGCGCATGACAAACGACATGGTCACAGCGGGTGTGTTGCTGGAATTGTTGCTGTTGATCCAAGCCAGAAACGGCCGTTCGTTGGTGGCCACAATGGAGGCTTGCGGCGGCGAAAACCGCGAAACGCCGGCGCCCTTGGGCAGAAGCACGGCGCGCGCGTGGATGGCGCGAATCGGCGGCGGCATGGGCGGCATCCAGACGGAAATCCGGCCCGGTTGATTCGTGCTGGCGGCCGAAGCGCCCACGGTGCCGGCTCTCATTCCCGATGTGGCGGGCGCCTGTTGACGGCGAAGAATCACCTCGGTCTTGCCGGGTTCAACCGACTGCGTCATGTTGATGGTGATGTACGTCATCTGGGCGCTGTTTGGCGCGTTGCGCAGCGTGTACGGAATCGAATCGCCGTTCAACGTGTAGAACCCCATCAGGTCGCCGTCGCGCGGCGTGTTCATGCGCTCGAAATCTTTCAACGGGGCGAAGCCGGGATTGATGAGTTGTTCGGCTGTCCACAGGATGATCGTGCTGGGATCCGAGGTGTATTCGTGAATGATGACGGTGCCGATGGGCAGGAGGTGGGCAATCGAGTCACGGCGGACTTGTTCGATGAACGGTTTGATGATTTCCCACGAGGCATCCGTGCTCCATCGCGTCTGCAATGCGGGCCCGATTCCTTGGCGTAGATTCATCCAAGAGGGCGCCTTGGGTGCCACTGCGGCCCGGTAACGGTTCACCGCAAAGAAAATCGCCGCGCACAAGACAACCAACGTCACCCATACCTTCCAGTTCACCATCAGAAACTCGACAATGACATCGGCGAATGTGCGCTTGCGTTGAGGATGGCCGTTCATGGCTTGGTGGACTGCCAGTTCGCCATGGTGTGATACCAGTAGGTCATTTGCGCGGCATCCCACCGGGCAAACGCGGCCACATGACCGTCAGCAAACAGAAAATTGCTCAATCCGCTGTGTGGCGGCGGATAAGTGGGATTGTTGCTGGAAAACCCCGAGCGGTCGGTCGTTTCGTTACTCGGATCAATGTCCGGTGTGAACAGCACGCCTGGAGAAATATACAAATCCTCGCTCATCATGATGAACGCGGTTGGGTTCTGAATGGCGCGCGTTCGGAGCGTGTACTCACCGGAGCCAGGACTGCCCGCCTCGACAAACGCCGGCAGCAAGTTCAGGTAATACCCCACCGGAATCTGCGGCATCCACGGTGGCCGCCCCAAGTCCTGGTACATCTCCACCTTGTTGCTGACGTACGGCAACAGCAACTTTGTCCACGCCTGCGTGCTGGTATCATCCCACGTCGGCGAATAGCCGCTCAGCGCGACAATGTTGCCGTCGTTCTCATCGAAATACATTTGGATGGCAACGCCCAGTTGCCGGAGATTGTTGACGCAGGAAACCGAACGCCCTTTTTCGCGGGCATTGGACAGGCCCGGCGCCAGCAGACCGGCCAGCACCGCGATGATGGCGATGACGACCAGCAATTCCACCAGCGTGAACCCCTGCCGGCGACGATCCGATTGTGAAGATTTCATGTCCGTACTCCCTCTTGTGTCTTGCACTGATTGAACAAGCGGGCACCGGGAAAGTTTCCCGTTGCGACACGAATCATTGATAGCGCAAGGCTTCGATGGGATCGAGACGGGCGGCTTTCACAGCGGGATACAATCCGGCCACCACGCCCACACACGCGGAAAACAAGAAACTGATCACCATCGCCTGCGGACGCACGATGGGCGTGAAATCAAACGGCGCCAGCATTTGCAGCAGTTTCACCAGCCCAAACGCAAAGATCAATCCGATGGTTCCGCCCAACACCGCCAGCACGATTCCTTCCGCCAAAATCTGCGCGAAAATGTCACGTTGCCGGGCGCCGATGGCTTTGCGGATGCCGATCTCGCGGATGCGTTCGCTGATGGACGCCAGCATGATGTTCATGATGCCGATGCCGCCCACGATGAGCGAGATGCTCGCAATCAGCCCGCCGGTGCGCATGAAGTTGCCGGTCTGCTCCTTGATGCGGTCCGACCAGTTTTCCTGCGTGTTGAACCCAAAATCCTCGATGCCGTGGTGCGTCGTCAGCAGCACGTTTTTCACTTGTTGAATGGCCTCGCTGAGCTGGCGCACATCGGCCACGCGCAGGTTCAACGCCGTCAGTTGCAGGTCGGCCGCGCCTTCTGTCTTGGCTCCCGACCGGAAAATGTTTTGCATCGTGGTCAGGGGAATGATCACGATGTCGTTCTTCCAGCTAAACCAATTGGATCCGCGCGAAGAATGTCCGCCGCCGCGCCCCCCATAACTGCTGCGCCGTTCCTGGGTGCGTTGCGCCGCGACATCGGGCTGACCGGCCTCGCGTTTCTTGCGGGCCGTCTCGGATTCGTAGTAACGCAACACCCCCACGATGGTGAAGGATTGACCGTTGATCTCAATGTTCTGCCCAATGGGATCCACATCCGCATTGCTGCCGGTCACCGGGAACATCGCGTCGCGCACCTCGGTCCCGATCACGCACACTCGTTGAAATCGCTCTTGATCCAAATCGGTGAGAAACCGCCCGAACTCCACCTCGTGCGAGTTGACCTCCAGGAATTCCTTTCGTGCGCCCACTACCGATCGCGGCCGGAGGTTGTGGCTCCCGCGCGTCACACTCGCGC
>CAZEQV010000163.1:0-7819 GCA_964514435.1 uncultured Verrucomicrobiota bacterium | reverse complement strand
TTTGGGGAAATGTCCATCAAGTTCATGCCGGCGCCATCGCCGTGGTCAATGGGCGCAATCTTGCCGGCCAGTATCGAGGCCATGAACGAACTGACCAACCCAATGTGCGCCGTGCCACCGTAGCCTGCCGGGTCTTGCTTGTAGTACTTGCGGATTTGCGGCCCGGTGAACCTCTCAAATGCATCGGAACCGGTTGCCTCCGCCGTCGCCTTGACTCCGCCGAGCGCCTTCCGAATCTCGGCGCACTCTTCGGATGTCGAGGAATCCATCCAAATCGGCGACGTTTCGCGGCGAAATATCCCGGCAAGGTTATCCTTGAGTGACCGTTTGGGATCAAGCGCCCCGAGCACAGCGGGCGCAGTCTCATTCAGATACACGCTGCCGTGCTGCTGTCCCGAACCGGCCACGGCGAGAACATCGGCCAAGGCTACGCCGTCGGATTTCATGCCGTGGAACATGGCATCCAGCGCTTCGACCCACATCAAGGGCGGACTGTGAACGACAAGCGGGTCATGGCTGCGCAGCGTTCCGTTCTGCGTTTTATAGGCTGGGAACGCTTTGTCGAAATTGAGTGACTTGTCATAGACGACCCTCCGGGAATCGAGGTCAAGAATCACCGCTGACATGCTTTGAGTACTGGAATCCAAACCGACAAACAATCGAGCCATACGTGTAACCTCCAATTTGCGGACGATTGAACCAAATCATGGGATATCCGCAATCCCCTTTACAGTTGCCGGAGCAATTTTCTGTAAAAACCGCTTGACACACAAGTGACGGTTGTGTATCAATCGCACAGTTCGTAAAACGTTTTACCATATCATAAGAAGGAGAAAACAAATGAAACGTCTGATTGCTGTTGTCGCTACTGTCCTGTTGCTGGGAAGCGTTTCCTATGCTCAAACACTCTCGTGGGCTGGAAACGGCTATGTTGTCTTGAACATCACCAATGCGGGAAATGTTTTCTATTATTTGGACAATAACGATTTCTTCAATCCAGCCTTCGACACCGATGACAGTTCAGCAAACGCGTTCTCCAGGACGTTCACCATCAACCAAGGTGACAGTATCAAACTGGGTGGCGAACTGCAGACTTTCCAACAGGTGTTTGGCACCAGCGCCTTTCTTGGCTGGCGTATTTCGACGAACTTTAGCGGCTCGTTCTCGGAATTGAACCTGCCCTACAACAGTTCCCCCGGCAGCAATGACAAATGGCAGGAAGCGGGCGCAGGAATGATTGAGATTGGCTCTTCGCTTCTGCCCGGAACCTATTATCTTTCTGTTTACAATCACGCCAAGAACGGTTCTGTTGACATCTACCACAATGAAACTGGCGTGAACGCCGCCCCTAACGATTGGGAAGCCCGAATCATCGTCATTCCGGAACCTTCAACCTTTGTATTGGTTGGCGCGGGATTGGTTGGGGTATATTTCCTCCGTCGCCGCAAATAAGTTTTTGCCTCCAGTTGGTTCAGGAACGGCCCTGCATCTTGCGGGGCCGTTCTCTTTCCCGTAGAAACGACCATGACTTTTGGTCAACGCCTGTTTTATACGTTTCTCAAGCTCATCCTCGTCGTGATCCTTCGCGGCATCTTCCGCACTCGAATCATCGGACGCCACCGCGTGCCAAGGACTGGACCGTTGCTTCTCATCACCAACCACCCAAGCTTCGTTGATCCCCCCATGATCGGAATGGCCACGCCGCGACCCGTCTCGTTCATGGCCATGGCTGAATTATTCCAGCACCCATTCTGGGGACGAATCGCCCAAGCAGCCGGCGCGTTTCCAATTGACCGCTCGCGGGTGGATCATGCCGCCACGCGCGAGGCGATACGCCGCTTGCGAGCGGGACATTGTGTGGCCATCTTTCCCGAAGGAGGCATCCGCACCGGCACAAACTCCATTCTGGGAGGACAACCCACTTTGAAAGACGGTTCGGAGACCATCGCCATGCTCAGTGGCGCGACCATCTTGCCCGTCATCCTCCGCGACACCCACCAACCGCTCCACTGGCGAAATTGGCTCTGCCGTCCCACCATGAGCATCACCTACGGAGATCCCTTTTGCCTCTACGCTCCCCCGCATCAAAATGCCGCACGACGCAGGCTTGCCGGCGCGACGATCATCCGCGAACAAATCCTGAAAACCGTTGAACTGACGGAATGATCTGTTAGATTGCGCCCCATGCAACAATTTCGCATCGCCTTGCTTGGTCTTCTCGTTTTCCCGTTGTCGGCAACATTCGCCCAGCAGCCGCTCGTCGGTCGTAATGTTCGCATCAACACCGCCGATGATGTGGGCATCATGGCCACCTACTACGCCGTGGACGCCGACAAGGCGCCCGCTGTGGTCCTGGTTCACAGCGTCGAACAGACCCGTGATGCGTGGAAGGAACTGCTCCCCCTGCTGCTGCAGAACAAAATTGCGGCGCTGGCCATTGATCTGCGGGGTCACGGTGAAAGCACCCGCAAACTGACTACGCAAGGCCCCAAGCTTCTCGATGTGAAAAACTTCACCCAACGGGATTTCGAGGACATGCTATTGGATGTCAACGCAGCCGTGGAGTGGCTCATGGGACAGCCGGGCACGGACAAGAAAGCGGTCGGACTGGTCGGTGGCAGCGTCGGCGCGAACCTTGCCCTCCGTTACGCGATGTTTAATGAAGATGTGGCCGCGCTCTTGTTGCTCAGTCCGGGAATGAATTATCGCGGCATTCGGGCCGATGACGCCATACGTAAGATTGCCCCAATCCCCATACGTTTCGTCGTTTCCCGCCATGATCCTTTTGCCCTCGAGTCTTGCGGCCGTCTCTTGGAAATGCGCCAAGAAGCCGGCTACAAAATGACCAAGGACGATGTTACCATCTGCACCGGCAACCTGCATGGCACCGACATGATCACCGGCGTGAAAAAGCTGCCGCCCATCATGATTGACTGGCTCAAGCAAACTTTGGCCGGTATTTCGACCAAGGACGAGGTTCCCCTGCCCAAATCCCTGCAGTAGTTGCCGGCAATGATTCCGCTGCGTGACGAAAACCCGACGAGGACGTTTTCTTTTGTCACCATCGCCTTCATCGCCATCAACGTGGCTGTCTTTGTCTATCAGTTGCTCTTGCCGGACGCGGCTGCGTTCAAATCCTTCTTCGCACGATACGCCCTCGTCCCCGCAGAGATTACCGCCCGGCTGGATTGGCAAACGAGTGCAACGGTCATCACCTCCATGTTCATGCATGGCGGCTGGCTCCATATCATCGGTAATATGCTGTACCTCTGGGTATTCGGAAACAACATTGAGGACAGCACCGGCCACGTTCGATTCTGTTTCTTCTACCTGCTCTGCGGAATGGCGGCGGCAACGGCGCAAGTGTTCGTTTCTTCCGATTCCACTATCCCCATGGTAGGTGCCAGCGGCGCGGTGTCGGGTGTGCTCGGTGCCTATCTCATTCTCTATCCTCGCGCCCGTGTGCTGATGCTCATACCCATCTGGATATTCTTCCGCATCGTGCACGTCAGAGCCATGTACGTTATCGGGTTTTGGTTCATCCTCCAAGCGGTGAACGGCTGGCTGGCCATGTCCAGGCAAGATTCCGGCGGAGTCGCCTGGTGGGCACACATCGGCGGGTTTCTGGCCGGCATCCTCCTCATACCGGTTTTCAAACAATCACGCGTCAGATTTTTTCGGTGACCGGACGTACCCGATACAACCGCCAGAACGTGTTGCCGAACAACACCACAGCCAACAACGCCAGCAGCAGACTCACAACGCCCACAAACATATCCAGCGCCGTGACATGCCCGGCGAGCTTTTGCGAAATCAACTGTACCAACGCCGCCATCGTCGTCACGGCCATGAACACCATCGGCACAAACACATACACCGTCCGCCGACCGTGGTATTTGAGCCAGGCAAATACAGCCAGCAACGCCAGCGCGCCCAGCAACTGATTCGTCGCCCCAAAGGCGGGCCACACAACCCGCCACGCCGGCTCGCCTTTCACTTGGACGAACACCAGCACCGCCGGTATTGCCAACGTCGCCGCAGTGGCTGCGTACCGGCCCGCCGCGCCACTTAACCCGCTAAGCTCCTGTAAAATAAAACGCCCCAGCCGCGTGCACGTGTCCAACGTCGTCAACAAGAACGTGCTCACGGCCAGAACGCCAAACGTCGTGCCGATCTTCGGATCAACCCCGAAAACGCCAACGAACGTGCCGATGCCATTCCCGAAAATCATCGTGGGACTCAATCCGGCAGGTTTTCCCGCCAAAATCATGACGGACGCCAACGCCACCACGGCCAGCACTCCTTCGGTCAACATCCCGCCGTAGGCCACCGGTCGGGCATCCCGCTCACTTGCGATCTGCTTTGACGTGGTCCCCGAGGCCACAATCGAATGAAATCCGCTCATCGCCCCGCACGCAATCGTGATGAACATGGCCGGGTACAAATAGCCAAGGCCGGCATCCTTGAATCCGATGTACATCGGATACTGCACCTCCAGCCTACCGGCCACACCCGCCACCACCACACCGGCCACGCCGCCCACCAAACACGTCACCAGCAGATACGCCGACAAGTAATCACGCGGCTGCAACATCACCCAGACCGGCAAGATGGAAGCGAGAAAACAATACACCAACAAAACAGCACACCACGTGTTCTTGGCTGAGCCGAACAATGCCGGCACTCGTTCCGCCGTCCACGGCATCAGGATGCCGGCCCACACCGCCAGAAAAACCAACGGCACAAACACGGCCGACGCCCATGCCAGCGGGACGTTCCACCGATAAACCAAGAAACCGAACACAACCGCCATCGCGATGTACAACATCGAAGCCGTCGCCACCGCCCCGCCCTGCTCATGTGCCGCCAGGGCAGCCGGCGCGTAACTGCTCGCCGTCAAGTCCAAGAACACAATCAGCACATAGATCATCGCCACCCAAATAAAGGTCAGCATCAAGTAATAGGACATCGGACTGAGATACCGCTTGCACACCTGTCCCACCGATTGTCCGTCGTGCCGAAGGCTGGCCATCAACGAACTGAAATCATGAACTCCCCCCACAAGGGCGGCGCCGACGACAATCCACAACAGGGCCGGTCCCCAGCCAAAAGCCAGTCCGGCAAGAATCGGCCCTACAATCGGCCCCGCCCCGGCGATCGAACTGAAATGATGTCCGAACAAGATGGCCGGCTTCGTAGGCACATAATCTATCCCATCGTTCCTGGACGTGGCCGGGGTGACGCGGGTGTCATCCACTTCCAACTGGCGCTCCAGATACCGGCCCACGATCCGGTACGCGGCCAGAAACAGCACAACCACCCCGCACATGATCACCACAAGTTCCATGAGACCCTCCGCTAGGTTTGAACCTTCTGACCCGGTGCGCTTCGCCACTGCCGCAACGGCATCATCCCCAAAACGATCAGCACCATTTGTGTCGCGTTGAAAAACATCAACCACTTGAATCCCGCATCCATGAATCCGTAGCTGTGCAACCCGATCCCCAGCATGTTGGTTCCAAACCACGAAAACGCGGTCACGATGTTGCCGAATATGGCCAGATTCATCAGCCCGCGTTCGCGGACGATGCCACCCCAGCGGGCATGAAGGATCAGCGCGTTCCAAATCACGATCAACAACGCGCCGTTCTCCTTCGGATCCCATCCCCAAAACCGTCCCCATGATTGATCCGCCCAGATTCCGCCCAATACCGTCCCCACGAAACTGAACAACGTAGCAAAGCAGATGATGGCGTACACCATCTTCGTCAACGCCTGGCCCAGCGTCAGGTCGCGCGTCCCGCCCACGTTGACCGCCAACAAAGGCGTGCAGACGCCCAACAGCACATAAGCCATCGCCAGCGTACCGGCCACGAACGTGGCGCTGTAGCCCAGCGTGATCACCACCACATGTGTGGCCAGCCAGAAATTCGTGTCCAACACCGCCCGCAACATCTCCATCGTGTCGCCACCCAACGCCAGGTTATGAGCGATCAAAAGCGTAACGAATCCCGCCAGCCCGGCCACTGCGCTGCCCAATCCAATCCGGTACGTTCGCTCCAAAACCCAGCCCAGTATGCATGCGCCCCAGCCAATGAAAATGGCCGAGGAATACAGGTTCGTAACCGGCGGACGCCCTTCCAACATCATGCGCAACACCAGGCCGAACGTGTGAACCACAAACGCCAAGCCGATCAGATAGTACGCCGACTTGCGCAATGACTCCGACAATCCCGGCGACAACCCAAACGTCAGCAGCGCCCCACCGGCAAGGACAAACGCCGCCATGTAGATAATTGTCGCATGGAGAAACGCCTTGATGCGATTGTAGTAGAACTCCGCCCGCCCCTTGCCGACTTCGCGGGGGAAATGTTCCTCCAACCAAGCCCGGTATTCGGCCACCGCGGTATTGAACTCCGGCGCGTGGTTGTGCGTGTACGCCCCGGACATGCGCGCCAGATAATCCACGGCCGGATGAATCTCGCCACCGCGCAGCGCCCCCAGTATGCTGGCGCCCACGTTGAGCCACCCGTCCTGCTCCGCGGGATCAATCGGGGGCACCACCAACGGCACCGCCAACCTCGCGACGCGCTCAAAACTCGCGCCAATGCTGGCCAGCCGTTTCAACGCCGGGTCGTCCGTCACACCGCCACCTTGATGAGCTTTCACCGCCGCCAACCCTGCCGGCAATGCCTCCCGGTAGGCCGCCAGCAGCTCGGGAAAATTATGCGTGCCCTCCGCCTGAATGCTGTTCTTCAGTTGGTGATAAAGAAACACGGCGTTCGACAGCTTGATGATTTGCCGCTCGTAGGTGGAACGGCGCGCGCTTTCCACTTTGCTGGCCACGCGGCCACGATCGAGAATCGCGTCGGCCGCGTCTTCAATTTGCTGGAAGCTGTAGTACCGCAGTCCCGATTTCTCGACGCCCTTTTCTTCGAGTTTGAACTCGGCAAGGATGTCCGGGTGATGAATCAGGAAAATCGGACGGGTGTCGGCGATTTCCGGCTTGAAGAACACTTCCAGCAACCAGTCTGTGGAGCGCAGTTTCTGGGGATGCCTCCAGAACTGCCAGGACGGCACTTCTTCCAAGGGAACGTCACCGGTGCTGCGAATCTGCAGCAGCGAATTGCGGGCCACGGAGTCGAAAGGCTGGATGCGACCATTGAGCAGGACCGGCAGCCTTCCGAACTCCGACGTGCGCATCTCCCCTTCCTGGCGCGGCAACATCACGACGACCATCTCCACGGCAAACAACGCGAGCAACAGCCACGGCAGGATGGGATAGAGTTTCTTCATGACTTCCTCTGTTTCGATGCGAAGCCGATGAGATGCGACAGGAATTGCCACACCATTCCCACGCCGACCATCACGCAGGCAAAATAAGGCGTCAGCCAACTGGGGTTGCGAACCACTTGCAACACTGTGCCCTGGTCGTCACGGTCGAACGAAGCCTGGTAATACGTTTCGCCCTCGTACCGGAGCGGATTGTTCATATAGATCAGTACTTCACGCTGTTCGCCGGTTTCGAAATGGGTGACCCGCACGCGACTGGAGAAATTCTTCGGAATCTCCGTCCCGGGGTACCGGTCATGGCGAAATTCCAGCAGATGAATGCTGTAAGGTTTGTAGAACCGCATCAACCGCAGCTCGATCCGGTAAAGTCTGTCCCCGTGCGTGATCATATAGGGTCGGGTCAGATACGCCGAAACAAGGAAAGTGCCCAGCGATCCGTCCGGTGCAACGAATTCAAGGATGCCGGAGGGCATATCACGCATGTCCATCTCGGTCACCCGCGGCAGGCTTCGCCACCAGACATCGA
>CAZEQV010000162.1:0-7841 GCA_964514435.1 uncultured Verrucomicrobiota bacterium | reverse complement strand
GGCCTTCGGCGCGGAGATGACCACGATGGAGAAGCTGCGCGCCAAAGGTTGCCAGTTGGTGGACACCACCTGCGGCGACGTGATGAGCGTATGGAAGCGCGTCACGCAAAACGCGCGCGAGCAGTTCACTTCGATCATTCACGGCAAAGCCATGCATGAGGAAACCAAAGCCACCAGTTCCCGCGCCACGGCCAACCGGGAAGGCCATTACCTCGTGGTGCTGAACATTGCCGAGACGGATTACGTCTGCGACTACATCCGCAAGGGCGGCAACAAAGAGCAGTTTCTGGCCAAATTTGCCGGCGCGCATTCACCGGACTTCGATCCCGATCGTGATTTGTCCTCGCTCGGTGTCGCCAATCAAACCACCATGCTGCGAAGCGAGACGGAGGAGATTCAGCGACGACTCCGCCAGGCGATTGTCGACCGATACGGCGCGGAGAACCTGGACAAACATTTTCGGATGTTCGACACGATCTGCGGCGCCACCCAGGAACGTCAGGACGCGTTGAAGATGTTGTTGCAGGAACCGCTGGACATGATGATCGTTGTAGGCGGGTATAATTCGAGCAACACCTCGCATCTGGCCGAGATGAGCGAGGAACGTTGCCCCACCTATTTCATCCGCAACAGCAGCAAAATCCTTTCCGAAAACACCATCGTCCATTTCAACCTTCACCAACAGGAAGAAGTGATGACGGAAAACTGGCTGAAGCCCGGCAACTTGTACATCGGCATCACAGCCGGGGCGTCCTGCCCGAACAACCTGATTGATGACACCGTCCGACGCTTGTTCGCCCTGCGACAAGTGAACGTGGACGAGCTCATCGCGCAGTGATCTCGCGGCGGCGCCTCACACTCAACCTTACGAATACACAAATGGACAGACTGCCCTTCAAATTCAACACAGCCCCCATGGCCGATATTGAACTGCCGCGCGAAGTGGCCGGCTTGCGTGACCTCGCCTACAACCTTTGGTGGACGTGGACGCCACAGGCACGGCGGATGTTTGCGCATATCCAGCCGGGCTTGTGGGCCATCTATCGCAACCCGGTCGAGTTGCTGATCAACATCGAACCGCACCACTGGGAAACATTGCTCGAAGACGACGTTTTCCTGACCATGTACAAGTCCGTGATGCGCGAATTCACAACCTACATGCGCTCGTTGAACTCGTCTTGGTTCGCCAAGAATCATCCCGAATTCCAGGGCGGCCCGGTTGCGTATTTTTCCACCGAGTTTGGTTTCCACGAGTCACTGCGCGTTTACTCCGGCGGCTTGGGCATCCTCTCGGGCGACCACTGCAAATCCGCCAGCGACCTGGGCATTCCATTCATTGCCATCGGTCCGCTGTACAAGAACGGATACTTCGAGCAAGAGATCGAGCCGGATGGCCGGCAACAGCACTTCTATCCGTCCTACGACTTCGCGCGTCTGCCCATCATGCCGGTTCACGCCGACAATGGCCGGCAACTTACTGTGAGCATTGATCTGCTCGGACGCACCGTGCACATCCGCGTATGGTTGGCGCAAGTCGGGCGCGTGCCGGTGTTGTTGCTGGACACTGACACACCCAAGAATGAGCCTGCCTTCCGCCCCATTACCGGCCAGCTTTACGTCAGCGGCCGCGAGATGCGGATTTGTCAGGAAATCATCATCGGCATGGGCGGCGTGCGCGTCCTGCAAGCTCTCGGCATTCAACCGTCCTGCTGGCACATGAATGAAGGACACTGCGCGTTTCTTGCGTTGGAGCGCGCCCGAAATCTGGTAAAGGAAGCCACCATGTCCTTTGAGCAAGCCGGCAAGGAAGTGGCCCGCAACTCGATCTTCACCACCCACACGCCCGTGCCGGCCGGCAACGAAGCGTTTGATGTGGAACTGGTCAAAAAATACTTCGCCAGCTACTGCCAAGACGTCGGCATCAGCATGGAACAACTGATCGAACTCGGCATGTCGTACCCCGGCCGCGGCCATCAACCGTTCAGTCTCACCGTCCTGGCCCTGCACATGAGCACTTACTGCAACGGTGTCAGCCAGCTTCACGGCAAAGTCAGCAATGACATGTGGCGGCACATTTTCAAAGACCTGAAGCCCGGCCAGCAACCCATCCACGCCATCACCAACGGCGTGCACACCCAAACCTGGCTTGGATACCAAATGGCCGAGCTGTTCGACAAATATCTGACCCCGGCATGGCGGGACAACCTGATGGACGACCTCTTTTGGAAGCGCGGCACGGCCAACATACCGGACCGCGAATTGTGGGACATTCATCAAAGCCAGAAGGAAAATCTCATCCGATTCTCGCGCGGGCGCGTCCGGGCGATGCTGGCCCGGCATGGCTGCAGCCCCGATGAATTGCGCGGCGTGGACGACTTGCTCAATCCCGAAGCGTTGACCATCGGATTCGCGCGGCGTTTTGCCACCTACAAACGCGCCGACCTGTTGTTCCGCGATTTCGACCGGCTGCGCCGCATCCTCAAGAGCGCCGACCGCCCCGTGCAGATCATCTTTGCCGGCAAGGCCCATCCGGCGGACAAACCCGGTCAAGAACTCATCCGTCGCATCTTTGATGTGTCCATGCACAGCGACTTGCGTGGACATCTCGTGTTCCTCGAAGGCTACAACATGCGGATCGCCCGAATGCTCGTGCAAGGCGTGGATGTCTGGCTCAACAACCCACGACGCCCCCACGAAGCCAGCGGCACCAGCGGCATGAAAGCTCCCGTCAACGGCGGCATCAACTTCTCCATCGCCGACGGTTGGTGGTGCGAAGCCATGACGCCCGACCACTCAAACGGCTGGACGATTGGCAATGGCCAGGAGTTCGACAATCCCGACATGCAGGATTACGAGGACAGCGAATCCATCTACAAACTGTTGGAAGACGAAATCGTTCCCCTTTACTACGCCCGCAACGCCGATGGCCTGCCGGTGGACTGGATCAAACGGATGAAAAACTCCATGGCCACCGTGATCCCGCGGTTCTCCACGTCCCGCATGGTGCGCGACTATACCGAACAAGCCTACCTGCCGGCCGCCAAACGCGGCGGCGTCGTTACTTCGCAAACCGAACCAACATGGTGACCATATGCTCCCTTTGTGCCGCATCGCCCCGCTGATCCTGTTCCTGGTGACGCTGTCGTGCCGCGCGGAACTGGAATTCGAAGTTGAAGACGTGACCGTGCCGGCCGGCAAGACGTTCGCGGTCCCGCTGCGCGGCCAGGATGCCGGTGGCGCGCCCATCACCTACTCCATTGTCTCCATCGCCAATCCCGCCGTGACCGGTACCATCACCTCCGGCAACCGCAGTCTCAAACTCAACGTCACCGGCAAAGATGCCGGCAACAACACCTTTACCGGCGACCTGGTCTTCCAGCTATTCGAAGACCTCGCGCCCGTCACCACCACGCGCATCATTCAACTGGTTCAATCCGGCTTCTACAACGGGCTAACGTTCCACCGCATCATAGACGACTTCATGGCGCAGGGCGGCGATCCGGCCGGCAACGGCAGCGGCGGAACCGGCACAACATTCACGGACGAATACTCGGAACTCCTGACCTTCGTCGGATTCGGCCAATTGGCCATGGCCAATTCCGGCGATGATTCCAACGACTCGCAGTTCTTCATCACTGACATAGACCTTCGCATCGGCGACTTCGGAAAAGAACCGCCGCAACACCTCAACTTCAACCACACGATCTTCGGCCAGCTCACCGGCGGCTTCGACGTTTTTGAGAACGTGATCCTCACACCCGTCAGCGGCGAAACACCCCTTCAGAAACCTGTCATCAACAACGCCACTGTATTCACGGACGTTCAACGCGGCGTGCTGCTTCTTTCAGCGGCGACCAACTTCACCGGCACGGTCACGGTCACTGTTTCTGCCACTTCCACCCATGGCGCCAGCCTGGAGCGAACCTTCACGGTCAACGTCGTGGCGGACACGACGAATGACCGCCCGTTCCTGCGCGAGGTTCCCCACCTTGTCATGACCGCCAATGCCACTCTCACCTTTGGGTTGGAGGCGTATGACCACGAGAAGGATTCTCTGACATACTTCGTTTTGGACGCCGCCACGCTCGCCAACCCAGCCAACGTTCAAGTCACCCTCAACAACGCAACCGGTGCCGTCCAACTCAAACCCAAGACAGGCTTCACCGGCCGCGTCAGCCTGTTCGTTGCCGTCCGCGACCAGACCGACCGCAACTTCAACGGCATCCTCAACGAAATCCCCGAACTCGACAGCCAGATCATCAATCTCGATGTCATCCCGCCCGTCGCCACCCACATCCATGAGGATGGCGATGGCGACAAGGTGCGCGTTCAGCTTCGCGGCAACGGCATCCTCGTCATGGCCATATCGCGCGATGCCGCCGAGATCGGACTGGGTGGCACTGATTCCACCAGCACGCTGGCCATTTCCACCAAGAAATCCAGCGGAGGTGACGGCTTCCGTCGCGTTGCTTCTCTGTCCGGCGGCGGCGGTCTCAAAAGCCTTCTGGCCAAGGGTGCCGACCTGACCGGCGATGGATTGAACCTCGGAGGCCAGATTGGCGCGTTGGTCGTCCATGATATCCTGCCGGGCACAGTTGTCCAGACGGGCGGCACCAACACCGTTGCCACCAAGATTATCGCGCATGAAATCGCCGACAACGCCGAGATCGTGCTCAAGACCGGCGTGAAATCGTTGACCGCGGCTCGTATCGGAAGGGCTGTCATTGAAGCACCCAACGCCGGCAAGGTTCGCGTCAAAGGTGACACCAAGAACAGCATCACCGGCGATTTCGCCGCCGCACTGACTCTCACCGGTCCGCCCGCCGGCCCATTTGCGCTCAAGGCGTTTCTCGTGAAAGGCTCGGTGCAGGACGCTGCGATTGTCGCCCAAGCCGGCCACATCGGCATCTTCAAATCCGCCAAAGTCCTCAACTCCGTCATCTACGCGGGATTCAGTCCCATCACATCTTCCGCGCCATTCGGGGGCGGAACGTTTTTTGCCGGCTCCGAAATCCAAAACTTTCTCGTCACCGGCACTGACGCCGTTTCTTTCGCAGGCTCATTCGTGGCTGCGGACATAATCGGTTCCGTCAAGTTGACCGCTGTGCCAACAGACAACGGGGGCGTTCCGTTTGGAATCCTTGGTCAAACGAAAATCGGCGCCGTTCAAGTCACTTCGCCCTCGTTCCAGTACGACCCCACCGGTCCCGCCGACCAGTCTGTCGGCGATTTCCACGTCACGGATTTCTAGACAATACCGTGGCGCATTTTGGCGGAGCGGACGGTGTTGCGCCTGAGCATGGCGATGGTCCTGGGGCCAACGCCACCGGGCACGGGCGTAATCTGCGAGGCTTTGGCGGCCACGGGCGCATAGTCCACGTCGCCCACCAGCCGGTATCCGCGCTCGGAACTCTTGTCGTCCACGCGATTGATGCCCACGTCAATCACCACGGCGCCGTCCCGGACCATGTCCGCCTTGACGAATCCGGCCACGCCGATGGCGGCGATAAGAATGTCCGCGCTGCGACAGATGGCCGCCAGATTCTTGCTGCGGGAATGACAAACCGTGACGGTCGCGTTCGCGTGGCGAGCCTTCTGAGAAAGAATCAATGACACGGGCCGCCCCACGATCCGGCTCCGTCCCAGGACAACCACGTGCGCCCCTTCCACCGGCACCTTGCTGCGAATGAGCAGTTCGTGCACGCCGGCCGGGGTGCAGGGCGAAAAGCCGGTTTGGTCGCCAAGTGCCAATTTCCCCACGTTCAAGGGATGAAACCCGTCCACGTCCTTGGTCGGGTCAATGGCAGCAAAAATTCTCTCCTCGGAAATCTTCTCCGGCAACGGTGACTGCACCAGGATTCCGTGGATAGATCGCTTGAAGTTCAGATCGGACACCACAGCCAACAGATCACCTTCGCCCGTGGAAGCCGGCAAGGTGATCTTCTCCGAGTGAAGCCCAAGCCGCGCGCACATTTTGTCCTTCATGGACACATAGGTGGCGCTGGCGGTGTTGTCGCCGACCAGTATAACGGCGAGACCGGGCGTGAGTTTGTGATCGGACTTCAGACGCTGAACTTCGGCTGCCGTTTCGACGTTGATCTGTTCGGCAATGGCTTTGCCGTCAATGATCGAAGCCGGCATCGTCGCGTCACCAGACTATGTCAATGCGTTCAATGGCCACCACGGGATAACGCTCGCCCTTGCGCCAAGTCTCGTTGCCGGCGATGCGCACTCGTTTGCCCACGTACCGGGTCAGATTTTTCTGCGGCGATTCCAGGTAGCAGATGCGGTGTTGCAGCCGATTCGCTTCGGGTGTGAGAAGTTCAAACGAAGCCGGTGCGCTGTCCGAGCCGCTGACGGCGCCCACGTAGCCGTCTTTGACCACGTAGCGGACGATGACAGTCGGGTCGGCATCCAACTCGCGGACGCTGACTTTCACGGCAGGGGCGACCGGCGCGGGATCAAGCGCGACCGGTACCGGCTGCGTACCGGCATTTGAGGAAGGCACGATCACCGGTGCTGTGTCAACAGCAGGCGGGATGACATCTTCCACCTGGAGCAAGTCACCGGCAATCCAGCCCGAACACTTGCCGGTAGGCTTGATTTGAGTCCATTCGCCTTCCTGTTTGATCACCTCAACCTTCTCGCCCTTGGCGAGTTTGCCCACTTCCTGAAAGTTGGTCCCGGCGCCACTGCGGATGTTGACGTTGTCGCCGGTGGCCACGCCATCGCCCAGGTACTTGGAGATGACATAGCACTTGGCCGTGGCCGGCAAGGTGACACGCACCCATTCGACGCTCTTGCCGCCTTCCGCAACTGTCTTGCGGTCGAGAACGGTCAGTTTGTCGCCTTTGTTGACCTGTGTGAGCACCTCCGCCGAAGTGCCCGGTTTGCCTCGCACGTTGACGCGGTCTTTGAGAACGGTGCCCTGTTGTTCGGCATGAGCCGACACTGATAGCGCGAGCACCGCAAGTAGCGATAGGAATTTCATGGTCCTCCTTGTGACGGTAGGTTGTCTTACTCCGGTTTGATCTTCGGCAAACGGAATAGACTCTGGCCGTCTTTCCAGCGGCCTTGTTTCTTCATCAATTCGACCCGCTCAAAACGTTTCAAGACGTTGCGGCGAGCGGCAATTTTGGTGGAGCTTTTCAAACTACGATGCTGTGACATGGTCGTACAGTCCCTGGCTTACTTCGATTTTTGTTTCTCTCTCAACGATTCCAACCGCTGTTGGACATCGTCGGAATACTGGAGGTTCTTACCAGACTGCTGATAATTTTCAAAGTGTTTTATCGCACCGGCCGGGTCCGTCTCTTCGAGGAGTCGTCCGAGCTTGTAATGCACCACGGCGTAATCAGGACGTATTTCCAGCGCCTTGCGGTAGGAAGCGGTCGCTTTCTCGATTTCTGCCCTGGCCGCGTGAACGTCGCCCATGCCGCTAAGTGACAAGAAATACTTCGGATCCTTGTCGAGAGCTTTGCGGTAGGAAGACAAGGCCATTTCCCATTGTTTCTCCAGCAAGTACGCATCGCCCATGGCGTTGTTGTACATGGGTATAGAAGGATTCACATCCAATGCCTTTTGGAACATGGACTTGGCGTCTTTGATCTTGCCGTCCTCCAAACACAAGACTCCGAGACTATAGAATGCATCACCATCGGCACGCCCCGCCGCTTCTTCAATCTTCACAAACTCAGCCAAATGCTTGGACGCATCCGAACGACGCCCCATCTCTTTCAGCAAGACCCCCAGATTGTGATGTGCCCGGCCGACCTTGGGATTCCCTGCAAGCGCCTTTTCGTACGCCGCCAACGCTTCCTGTTTCTTGCCCTCCCGGTCTA
>CAZEQV010000161.1:0-7867 GCA_964514435.1 uncultured Verrucomicrobiota bacterium | reverse complement strand
TGGCGTCGGAAGTGATGCTGTTTGGCGCGTTGTTTTCCTCGTACATCCTGTTGCGCACCAGCGCCGATACGTGGGAAGAAGGCGTGTCGCTGCTGAATGTGCCGTTGGCCACGCTGAACACGATGGTGCTGATTGCGTCGAGCGTGACCATGGTGCTGAGCTGGGCGGCGTTGAAGATGAAAGACTTCGCCGCCTACAAGAAATACATGGGCTTCACGTTTCTGGCCGGTGTGGGTTTCTTGATCATCAAGTCATTTGAATACAGCGCGAAGTTTAAGCATGGCCTGCTGCCCAGCGAAAGCACGTTCATGGCGATCTACTTCACCATGACCGGCCTGCACGCGTTGCACGTGATTGGGGGAATGATTGTGAACGGCTACCTGCTCGGACCCGGCAGCAAAATGTGGCACACCGAACCACAACGGTTCATCAATCGGGTCGAGGTGGCCGGGTTGTATTGGCACTTTGTGGACCTGGTTTGGATATTTCTCTTCCCGACGTTATATTTGCTTCCCGGAAAACATTGATCACACGAGGACACACTCATGAGCGGTCACTCCATTGAAGACATCAAGAAAAGCATCAAGAAATACTGGATGGTATTCGCGGCATTGACAGTCGGCACCATCATTACCGTGGCGGTCGCCGAGATTCATCTTGGCATCATCCTCGGTATCACCGTGGCGCTGATCGTGGCGGTGACCAAGGGCGCGTTGGTGGCCGGCTACTTCATGCACCTGTTTGAAGAACGAAAAATGATCTACGACATCCTTGTGCTGACCGCCGTCTTCGTCGTGGTGATGGTGGGATTGGTGATGTGGACAGCCGGTGATCAACAAGGCGCGCAACATGGAATCTTTCAGGTTCCCGCCCGCCGTGCCCATCCGCACGTCCATGTGGAGAATCATCCGGTCAAGAGTCCGGTGCCTTCGGACGCGCCGGCGAAGGAGTAATCATGTCACTCAAGGCGTTTCATCTGTTCTTCATCTCGGTGTCGGTGTTGTTGTGCTTTGGCTTCGGCGCATGGTGTTTCATGCAGGGCCAAATGGCTTACCCGGCGGCGGGAGCGGTTTCGCTGCTGATCGGCCTCGGTTTGATCTGGTACGAGGTCAAGTTCCTCAAGAAATTCAACGAAATGGAACGCAACCAAAAGTGATGGCGCTGTTCTCAATCCTGGCTTGCGCCACCTGCTACGGCGACCCCAATTCGTCGCAAACTCAAGGAATGAACTATGCCATCCTCGTGATGCTGGGCGTGACGGCGCTCGTCTTGAGCGGCGTGGCCGGCATCATGGTGCATTTTGTCCGACGCGCCCGGCAGTCGCAAACCGCCGGCGCGTCGGATGCCATCGTGTAAGGGAGAAACATTGTCATGATCGAACAATTGCTCGGTTTGCCCGTCAACGCCTCCACGCACGGAGCGCGCATTGATCAACTCATATTCTATCTTCACATTTTGATGGTGGTGCTGTTTGTGGGGTGGGGCGCGTTCTTCCTCTACACGCTTTTCCGGTTCCGCCGCGCCAATCATCCCAAAGCCGACCATGATGGCGTGAAGAGCCACGCGTCGTCGTACCTGGAAGCGGGTGTAGCTCTTGTGGAGGTGGCGCTGTTGATCGGTATTTCAATCCCGTTTTGGTCGTGGAAAGTCAGCGCGTTTCCGTCCGATAACGAGGCCATTCGCGTGCGCGTCATCGCCCAGCAATTTGCTTGGAACGTCCAATATGCCGGTCCCGATGGAAAGTTCGGTCGCACGGACATCAAACTCGTGAACGAACAGACAAATCCCATCGGACTCGACCGCAAAGGCGACCCGTCAGCCAAGGACGACATTGTCACAATCAACCAGCTTCATCTTGTCGCCCAGAAACCGGCCATCATCGAGTTGACGACCAAGGACGTGATCCACAGTTTTGCGCTGCAAGAGATGCGCGTGAAACAGGACACCATGCCCGGTATGAGCATCCCCATCCATTTCACCCCGGCGTTGACCTCCGAACAAGTTCGCGAGAGGAAGAAGCAAACGTTGAGCTTGCCGGTGGACAAGAAACCGGACGGCATCGTGGCCATGGCTGATTACTCCGGAAAAGATGGCAGCGTCATTGTCAAGAAAGGCAAGATGGTGACAGACGCTGTCCTCACCAAACTCGTGGAAGCCGGCATCACATTCATCGAAGTCGGTCCGCGCACGCCGATGGAAATTTCCTGCGCGCAACTCTGCGGTATCGGACACTACCGGATGCGCGGGTTCCTCACCGTCCATGATGAAAAGGGGTTCAAGGAATGGATGGACGAGGAACTTGAGAACCTCGAATAAAGGCGCATGACGGTGAACAATCGCCCGCTTCATTGGTTCACTTGCGCGATTGCGTTTTGCACCTACTTGCTCATTTTGGCCGGTGCCACTGTCACCAGCCATCGCGCTGGTCTTTCCGTACCGGATTGGCCCAACACCTACGGCCACTTCATGTTCAGCTTCCCGCTCTCCAAGATGGTGGGCGGTATATTCTGGGAACATGGACACCGTCTCATCGCCAGCACCGTCGGATTCTTCACGATCATCCTCGCTGTTTGGCTGGCGCGAACCGAACAACGTCCGTGGGTCAAGCGCCTTGGATGGATTGCCCTAGCGGCTGTCATCTTTCAAGGCATTCTCGGCGGCCTGACAGTTCGGTTTTACCTGCCGGCGGTGGTTTCCGTGGCCCATGCCGCCACTGCCCAGGCATTCTTCTGCCTGACCATCGCGTTGGCATTTTTCACATCCCGAAACTGGACTGACGCGGCCACGCCCGCGCCGCACGCGCGGATGCTTCGAGGGTTTGCCGTGGCCACGACCGTCGCCATTTACCTGCAACTGATTCTCGGAGCGACGATCCGTCACGCGAATGCGGCTGTCATCGCCCACATCATCGGGGCGGTTGTGGTATTGCTTTGCGTGGGCGTGACCGGCATGGCTGTCATCACGGCCGGTAAACGCAAAGACATATTGGCCGCAGCCGTGGCTTTGACCTCGCTGGTGATTGTCCAGATGGTTCTCGGCGTTGTCTCGCTGGTCATACGCGTTCCCAAACACGAACACGGGCAGCTTACGTCCGCTGAGATCTGGTGGCCCACCGCTCACCTTGCTGTCGGCGCGCTGATTTTGGCCGTCAGTTTTCATCTCACCCTCAAATGTTTCCGTCATCTTCAGCCCACCGGTGAGAAGAAAGATTTGCCCGTGCGCGATTACCTCGAACTGGCGAAACCCCGGATTGTCACCATGGTGTTGGTGACCGCCACGCTGGGCTATTTCATGGCGCACGGCACGCTGCAACCGATCCCGCAACTCATTCTGATGCTGCTGGGCGTGGGGCTGTCCACCGGCGGGTCTGCTGTGCTCAACAATTTTCTTGAACGCGACTCCGACGCGAAAATGACCCGCACCAAAGATCGCGCCCTGCCGGCAGGATTGATCCTGCCGGAGCACGCTCTCGGTTTGGGTATCACGCTGGTGCTGGCCGGTGTGCTTGTCCTCGGCAAGGGCGTCAATCTGCTCACCGCATTTCTCGTGTTGCTGGCATCGTTCCTTTATGTGCTGGTGTACACGCCCATGAAAAAACTCACCTGGCTCAACACCACGTTTGGCGCGATCCCCGGCGCAATCCCGCCGCTGTGTGGTTGGGCGGCCGCCGCCGGCAAGCTCGACACCGGTGCTTGGATACTGTTTGCCATCCTGTTCGCGTGGCAACACCCGCATTTCTTCGCCATCGCCTGGATGTTCCGTGACGACTATGCCAGCGCCGGATTCAAGATGCTGCCGGTTATGGAGCCTGCCGGGCGCAGCACGTTCCGCCAAACCATTTTCTTCTCCACTTTGCTGATTGGTGTGTCGGTGTTGCCGGTTGCCATCGGCATGGCCGGCAAGGTGTACTTGTTTGGTGCGCTGGCCATGGGACTGGGGCTGTTGGCCACCGGAATCGTTTTCACGCGCGCTCAGTCCATCGCGGATGCGCGACGATTGCTGAAAGCATCCGTTATCTATCTGCCGCTGCTGTTGATTCTCATCATTGTGGATGCCGGCTTCTGACGCCATGAACACCACGTATCTGGCGGTCGAGAACATCACGCACCGCTACGGTGAACGTCTGGCGCTCGACAATGTTTCCTTCGCGGTCAATCGCGGCGAAATCTTCGGACTCCTCGGCCCCAATGGCAGCGGCAAGAGCACCTTGTTTCGTTTGCTCAGCACGTTGATTCCGCCGCAGACCGGGCGACTTGCCCTTGCCGGCAACCCGATTGACCGCCACCGCATCGGCGTGGTGTTCCAATCTCCGAGCCTGGACAAGAAGCTGACGGTTCGCGAGAACATCCGACACCAGGGCCACCTTTACCGTCTCAGCGGCGCGACGCTCGACGAACGCATCACCGAAATGCTGGAACGATTTGGGTTGGCCGACCGTACCGGTGAACGCGTGGAAACGTTGTCGGGCGGAATGCGCCGCCGCGTGGAGCTGGCCAAAGGATTGTTGCACAAACCGGAGCTGCTGTTGCTCGACGAACCCAGCACGGGACTTGATCCGCGGGCGCGTCGGGAACTGGGCGATTACCTCGAAGCCTTGCGTCGGAACGACGGGATGACAGTTGTTCTCACCACGCACTTGATGGATGAAGCCGACCGGTGCGATCGGTTGGCCGTGTTGGATGCCGGCAAGCTCGTGACCGTGGACAGCCCGGTGAGCTTGAAAGAACAGATTGGCGGCGACATCGTGACCGCTGAGACGACCGAACCTGACCGGCTCCGTGACGAAATTGCGGCGCGATTCGGCATGGCGGTGACGATCTTGAGCGGAACGGTTCGCATCGAGCGTCCACGCGGACATGAGTTTGTGACGGAGTTGGTGGAAGCGTTCCCCGGCAGGATCAACGCGGTGAGCGTGGGCAAGCCGACGTTGGAGGATGTGTTTATCCGCCTGACCGGCCATCGTCTCGAAGATCAGCCGTCTTAATCGCGCACGACGGTCGGCGGTGTCACCACGCCCAGACCTTCAGCTTGAAACGCCCCGACGGAAATGGCCGTCACCGGTCGGAGGCGGCCGCTTATGTCGGTGGCGGGCGCGGAATACTTCCCGAGAGCAGCGCGGCCGGTAGCCCTGCCGGGCGCAGTGCCGGCAAGGTGAAAGTCTCCGGTCACGGCGGCACGAAACACACTGCTGGCATCGTCGGTGGTGATGTTGCTGTCCGTGTCCACTTCATTCTTGTCGTTGTCGGCGAGGACAGGTTGTTTGCTGACAACGATGTTGTTGAAGACCACGTTGCCGGTCGTGTCGGCGGTGAGATGGATGCCGGTCGTGTTCGGTTCGGCGATGGTGTTGTTGACGATCACATTGTCCGCGCTTGGTTTGTCGCAATCGGGGAGGGCGGTAATGTGGATGCCGGCCACGCCTTCTTCCCGGCCGTGGTCATGGAACAAATTGTTTTGGATCCGGCTGGATTGGACGGATTGGAGGCTCAGTCCTTTGCCGGCATTTCCTTGGAAGGTGTTGTTTTCCACGAGAGCACGTTGAAGAACACCCTCGCCGCCGATGCGGCAGTCACCGGCAAGCAACAGACCTGTATCGGCGTTTTCGATGATGTGGTTGCCCCGGATGACGCAATCGTCTGCGCCAATCACGGCCATGCCGGCGCGAGGCGCCTTTTGCACGATGAACCCTTCGATAACGATGTGATCGGTTCCTTGAATGAGGATGTTATCGGTCGCGTTGTCGGTCGGGGAACCGATGATGACGTTGTCGCCGCCGGCTTTGAACGTGATTTTGCTCTCGGCCGTACCGGGACGCACGGTGCGAAAGCCGCGGTGGATGCCGTTGTTGACGAAGACCGTATCGCCGGGTTGGGCAAGGTTGGCGGCCTGTTGAATGGTTCGGAGCGGTTTGAGTGCTGTGCCGGCGTTCTCGTCGGAACCACCCACGGAGACGTAGTGGACCGTTTGACGAAGCGGCAACGCGGCGCCTGTTGATGGTGGCGGAGCGTCCGTGAGGATGTTCGAGGGCGTGGCTGGCTCAGGGAGTTTGATGGGCTTTGGCCGCACGACCCCGATGACCTGCTCGCGAGGGTCAAGAGGCGTATATGGTTTGGCGCGGATGGTTGAGGGCTGTGTTGGCTGAGGTGACGGATTGTTCGGGTCTATGGGAGTGATGGCGGAGGGAATCGTGACGGTATTGGGTTGCGGAGTCGCGATCGTGGGCGAGTAAGGCTGCAGGGGAAGGTTGATTGTGGGCGTATTGGTGGAGGAGCTTCCCGGCGGCGGTTGCTGCCCGTCAGCGGTGAATGGTAGGAGCGCGGCAAGTATCCAAGCCAATCGTTGCATGGCGCCGGTAAGCTAGTGCACTTGTCACGCAGTGTCGAGCCGTCGCCGGTTGGTTCTGCGGGGAATCGGCTTGGCTTGACCTTGGCGATGCGTCAAAATGTCTTCAACAAACACAGAACACAATCAGAAGAGGATGACCATCATGAACAAGATTGTTCCGTTAATCAGCAGTGGCACAACTGGACCGCTTGGAGTGCTGCATTTGCCGCGTCTGTGGCAAAAGGTCTTGCTCGAATCCATGGGCTGCATTGCCGACGGATATCCCGGCATTGGCAAAGGCTATGATTCGATGGTGATCAACGCATTGGGATTAAATGCGGAGGCCGTGCGCAAGTTCATTGCGGACAACAAGCCGACCTATCCCCAATTCGAGGCGTGGATCAAAAAGCAGCCGGGCGTCAATCTCACCAAGGGCAACATCCACAAGTTGAACCTCGCCATTGCTGGCTACATTCACGGAGACGATGTTCGCAAGGGTATCCTCGCCGCGAATGGTTTGCCTGACGATGGATCGGTTTGTCCGGATGCGATCAGCTTGAACAACCTCGATGACTGGAAAGAGTTCCACGCCGCCCTGACCGGTAAGTAGTGCTCCGTCAAAATTCATGGCAAGGGTTGAGGCCGCCACTTGTAGCCGCGAGCCTGCTCGCGGCCATGCTCTCCCACACCGATGTCCCAGGCAGCCGCGAGCAGGTTCGCGGCTACAACCACTCTCGCATTCACGTTTGACCGAGCAGTAGCCGCCAACCCCTCGGGCGCACTGCAGGTTTTGTGGGGTGCTGCCAGCCCGGTCAGTTCCGAGTTTCTGATTGCTCCGCGACGAGCTGATTGATGAGGCGGCGAATGGAGATAAATCCAAACGCCCCACTGGCCGACAACGCGGCGCTGCCCACGGCGCCTTTGTAGCGCTTGTTCTTCATGTCTTGGAGCGCGGCAACGGCGCTCGCGATGGCGAGGAGGGCAAGGAGGACGACCAATCCCAGCAACGCATATTTCGCGATTACTGACAGGAATCCGCGCCTCGCACCAGTGTTGGCGCGAAATGCGTGGCGGACGGCAATCGCTAACAGCAATAAGCTCAAAATCAGCAACGGCCAACCCAAGACCGGCACTTCCGCTCCAAACGCGATGAGGGTCAACACCAGCGAGATCAGGCTGAGGCAGGTAAGATTCAGGTCCGCCCGGCTCTCGTAAACCACGATCTTGCGCTTGTAGCCCATGACGGATGCATAGAGCGCAAGGATCGGAACGGTCACCCAAAGCACGCCAAACACCGTCGCAAGCTCTTCTGACATGCTGTTCATGTGGAGAAACGCGCTGGCGTGACGCCGGTAATCTGGAGTAGTTCACGCGGACTGGTGGCATTCGCATGTTTCATCATGGCCAACAAGATTCGCCCGGCAGCTTCGGCGTCGGCTTGGGCGTTGTGGTGCTGGAATTCATGGCCGATGTGCGCGGCCACGGACGCCAACCCGTGACTCGGCAAGTCCGGCCAGACTCGGCTGAGGTGACCCCGAATTAT
>CAZEQV010000160.1:0-7919 GCA_964514435.1 uncultured Verrucomicrobiota bacterium | reverse complement strand
TCCCGGGGCGGCACCACGATCACCACGCCGTCCACCGGCGCCGGCAGCGCGGCGAGATTGGGATAGCATGGATCGCCTTCCACGCTGTCGAGGCCCCGGTTGATGGCAAACACCCGGTAGCCTTTCTCCACAAGAAGGGTGCGGAGCGAATCCACCAACGACGGGTCGTCGTCCACCACCAGCACGGTGGGCTTTTCTGATTGCGGGACGGGCGCAATCTGAATTTCTGGTTCGTCTTCGCCAAAAAGAAATGAGGTGACCGAGTCGAGCAGTTTCATATGGCGGTCGTATAAGCAGTCAGTGTTCCAACTGGGTTCGGCTGGTGAATGAAGCCGGGATGCTCTATCAATAGCGCCGTGTGGGAGACAGTTTCAGATAAGAGAACCAGTTGGACAGGCTTGGCTTGGGAGGTTTGCGCTTTGGCTTTTGCGGTGGTCGGGATTCTCAGAATCGCGGCAATTTTGCCGGAACAATCGAGGCGGGATGATTTTGTCCACTATTACTTGTCGGCCAAGGTATTGGCGATGGGCGCCTCGCCTTATGGGGTATCCTTCGACCAGGAATGCAAGAATCACGGAATTGTCTTCAATCCCGATGTTCCCGTGGCAACAAACCCACCGCTCTTGATTTGGATGTGGACGCCCTTGGCGACGTTGCCGGCGAAGACAGCGTTTGGGATTTGGGTGGTGATCCAAGTCGCGGCGCTCGGAGCGATTCTGTGGATGATCTTTCGGTCTGTGGGAAACAGATTAAGCGGCCGGGCTTGGTTCTTTGTGGTGACGTTGACCGTGGGATCCATGCCCCTCTATCTGCATTTTGCCTTCTCACAAGTGCAGCTTTTGCTGGTGGCGATGGTCTTGTTGGCCTACCGGCTTCATGGACGCGGGAGTGAAAACGCAGCGTGTGCGTTGGCGACGGCAGCGGCTGTGTTGAAGGTTTATCCGTCGGTCTTGTTACCGTGGTTTGTCTGGCGTGGCACCGCCGGCATGACCGGCAAGGTGCGACGGTTGGGCGTGGTGGTCACAGTGGCGGGAGTTCTCGTGGTTCTGAGCGGACCGGGATTGTGGCGTGATTTTTACCGCGTAGGCCGTCCTGTGGTAGAACAATGGGCGAGAGTTCATTTCTTTAATTTCAGCGTGCCGGGGTTGTTGGCGCAGGGAGCTTACCGGATGAGGGGAGTTGATGCTGATTCGGATGCTGGTAGACGAATATGGCGATGGTGTGTTGGGGCCGGTTGGGTGATGGTGGCGGCGGGTTGGGTGCGGATGTTGTGGCAACGTGAAACGGACCGGGAAGCTGAGTTTTGTTTGATGGTGATGGGGATGCTGGCGGGAGGCGGTCTGGCTTGGGGGCATTATTATATATGGGCGCTGTTTCCAGTCGTTGTGGCGGCGGCAAGGGCGGCCGGTACGGTGTGGTTGGCGGCTGTGGTGGTGGGATTGAATCTGGTACGCTCGTCGCACGGTGAATGGGGGAACCGGTACGGTTGGGTGGATTGGTTTGCGCTGTTGGTGCCGGTGGGATCACTGGTGGTGTTGTGGTGGTATTTTGGCCGCGAGGTCGGGCGATGGTCTCAGGAACGCAATTAACAAGGCGGGATGTCTGGGTGGCGCTGGCGTTGGCGGTGTGCGCGTTGGTGATGCGCGTGCCGGTGCGCAGCGAGATGGCCTATCACTGGGACAGCGCGCAGTTTGCTGTGGCAGTGAACGAATATGATTTGCGGCTGAGTCAACCGCATGCGCCGGGGTATTTTCTCTACGTGATGGCGGGGAGGTTGGTGAATGTCATTGTGGGCGATCCGCACGCCAGTTTGGTTTGGATCAGTGTGATGGCCGGGAGCGGTCTGGTGGCGGTGATGTATTGGCTGGGGACGGCGATGTTCGGGAGAAAGGCCGGGTGGATTGCGGGTGTGATGGCGGCGACGAGTCCGATGTGTTGGTTTCACAGCGCCGTGGCGTTGACGTATGTGGTGGATGCGTTGTTGGTGAGCGCGACGGTATTATGGTGTTGGCTGGCCATGCGCCGGGGCGTTGCATGGGAGGATGCAGTCGGATTGGGGCTGATGTTGGCGGTGGTGGCCGGTGTGCGCACGCAGACAGCCGTTCTGTTGGGGGTGCCGGTGTTGTTGGCGCTGAGGCGGGCAAGAGAAAGAAGGGCCGGCAAGGTTTTGCTTGCGGTTTTGGCCGGTGGGCTGGCTTCGGCTGTTTGGTTCGTGCCGATGCTGGCAACGTCGGGAGGATGGGACGTGTATCGGGAGTTGGTGAGGTTGCACGGTGAGTTCAATGCGCCGGCGACGTGGCTGGGTGGCGGAGGATCGGCGTTCTGGGAGAACGTGTGGTGGATTTTGCTCTTTTGCTGGAACGGTTTGGGGTTGGGAGCTGTTGCGTTGGTGGTGGGTCTGGGTTGGCGGCTCGTTTCACGGCGGAATGTTCGTGCTGCGGCATGGTGGGAGCAGCGCGGCGAGGCTATGAAGTTGATTGGAGTTTGGATCGTTGCGTTGATGGTGGCCGGTGCGGTTGGATTCACCAAGCAGCCGGGCTATGTGATGAGTTACTTGCCGGGACTGCTGCTGCTGGCCAGCATGCTGGTGTCGGCGTTGGAGAGGAAGAGTTGGTTGATTGTTTCCAGTGCCGTCATCGCAGCCGGAAACGTGACGGCTTTTGCGTTGATGCCCTCAAGTTGGGATGGGCTGTTTGGTCATGTGGGAAGGACAGCGCGCGAGATACGTGAGCATGACCGGTACTTGAATGAGACGGTGAGGGAGTTGCGCGACAGATTCAGGACAAACGAGGTTGTGGTTTGCCATGGAGGAGAGTTTTACCTGATGGGCATTCGTCATTTTCAACTTCATGCTCCTGAGTACGAGCACGTGCAACTCATTCCAGATCCGACGTTGCCGGGAGAATGGGGAATGATGATGTGGCGGGTGGAGAATGGTCGTTTGGGGTTTATCAATGGGTGGAGTTTGCCAGAAGGGAAGCAAGCCGTGTTGGTGGTGCCTCAGGGACAAGGGAAGGAAATCTTTGCGCGGTGGTTTGATGTGGAGCAGTTGGAAAAGCGAGGGTCATTTGGGGTCTGGAAGGGTTCTTGGAGTGTTCAGAAAGCTGAACACTGATTGAACAGGTGTTTGAAATTGTGGACGCATGATGGGAGAGCTGACGAGATCTTTTGACGAGGGTTGTATTTCTTTTCTGCCATGCAACATGTTGGTTTTCCGATTCTTGCATGGTCACGGTTAATGTATTTTCGGCCGTATTTGCTTTGCCATAGTCAGTGGCACGGATAGTGCCTATAGGGTTGCCGAACATGAAACTAACAATGGGCTTGGGCCGGAAGGCTAACAGGCTCAATGAGGAGGTGAAAGGAACCTATGAAGCATCTGCGTAATGTGCTCCGTGTGAGCAAAGGTCGTTCGGGACAAAGTCTCGTTGAGTATGCGTTGATTCTGGCCCTGATCGCGGTGGTCGCCATCGCTGTCTTGAAGGGAATCGGCGGGAACGTGAACACCAAGTTGGGCAACGTCAACTCGGTGTTGGCTCAGTAAGGCATGATACGATGTGCGTGTGATGGGGGGCGGGCACACCAGTCCGTGCCCCCATCACGTGCTATCGTCGGGCCTAGAATGATGGTAAGTGGACTGGACGAAATCCAGTGTTGGATGTAGGCTGGAAGCGCTATGAATGAAGCACGACTCAATAATTGTAGGAGAGGGCAGTCGCTGATGGAGTTTGCCTTGGCGCTGCCGCTCTTGGCGCTATTACTGTTTGGCATTATCCAATACGGATTCATCTTTAGCGCTTATATGTCTCTGCGGCACGGGGCGCACGTGACGGCCCGTACGTTATCAATGGCGGGAACTACATTGACGACCTCGAATGCCACGGTGATAGCGAAGTCTGCGATTACCCCCATGCTGGATGCTACGAAGCTTGTTACGCCGGTGACAGTGAGTTCGCCCAATGTCGGCGGCACGACCAATACGGTTAGAGTTTCAATGACCTACAATTTGCCGCTGGTTGTGCCGTTTGTTGTGCCGGGTGCTTCGGGCGGAAGTCTAGCGATTGACGCCGAAGCGACTTATCGGAGGAATTAGCAAACGACCGACACTCGGAAGGGATGGTAATGAAAGAGGCAATCGTCAGCAAACCCACGCGCAGGTTCGAGTCAAGACAAGGCTCGGTTTTGGTTCTTGTCACAGTTTTCATGATTGCACTCTTTGCTTTTGCAGCACTGTCCATTGATGTTGGGAATACGTTGGTGCAGCGCAAGAGAATCCACGAGGCTGCGGATGCGGCAGCGTTGGCTGCCGTGGCTGATTGGGCTCGGGGAAAGAGCGCCACGGAAGTAGGGGTCTTAGGTGCGAACTTCGCATCCGCGAATGATCTGGCTGCCGAGGAGATTTTGGCAATCGAGCCGGGGACGTGGAATCATGCGAGCCGCACCTTTGCCGGCCCGTTGGCCACACTACCCGCCAACAGCGTGCCGGCTGTGCGTGTTGTCGCCAAGAGGTCGGTGAGCATGGCCTTCGCTCGCGTAATTGGTTTGAGTGAGATGAATCCCCGAGTCGAGTCTGTCGCTGTGGTTGCACGAGCAACAGCGGCCGCCGGTGCGCTACCGTGGGCTGTATGTGATTCGTTTACACCCGCGAAGTGCGTCACGATAACGGTGCAGATGAAGGATGGTGGCGAAACGAATGCCTGTTCCGCATCTGGTCCCATTTCTGGAAACTTTGGTCAACTTACCTTTCCGGGTGGCAGTGGCGCATCTTGGTACAAGCAAAACATTGAGAATGGTTATCAGGGCATTTTGAGAGTTGGCCAATGTGTGGCTACCGATCCCGGTGTTTCTTGGGGTCCAACCAAACAAGGGATTGACGACCGCCTTGATAGAGTTCCCGCTTACACGTGCACGAGCACATCCGAACCTCCCACCACGAAACGATTGGGAATAATCCCGGTGGTCGAGGACCTGGATGTAAGCGGTAAGAAAGCAGTTTGCATTACTGGGTTTTATGTCGGTTCACTTGATGGCTACAACAACAGCCGAAAGTCGGTCACTGTCACATTTCTTGAGGTTTTTGCAGGCACGGAAGTTGATCCCTCATCGCCACCTGTTCCAGGTCAACTAGCTGGAGTAGCGTTGGTGCGATAGTTGCAGTGGGTGCTGTAGTAGCTTCAAAAACAAAATCAGCCCGGTTTGCACAGAGCAATCGGGCAAGGAGGTAGTCATGGCAAAGAGATCAGGAGCCGGTGGGATACTGCTGGCGGCAATAATATTGGGACTGTTGACTGCGTATCTGTTCGTCACTCAGATTCGCAAATATAAAGAGGGCGCGGAAGCCGACTGGGTCAAGGTGGTCACGGCCACCAAGGAAATCAAACCCAACACCACGATCACGCGCGACATGATCACGATCGAGCGTGTTCCGCCCAACATCAGAGCAGACAACTCCGTGGAGCGTCTGGAGGATGTGGAAGGTCGAATCGCGATTTCCCGGATTCGGTTCAAAGACCAGGTACGCGACGGTGATTTGCTGAAAAAGGGGCAAACACCGACCTTGGCGCTTGAGATCCCGGTTGGGAAGCGCGCCGTTGCCATCAAGGCGGATGAAGTGTCAGCAGTAGGCGCCAGCGTCAAGCCTGGTGATCGCGTGGATGTGTTGGCGACCTATCACGATCCAGTGACCAAACAGGACACGACACAGATGATTCTGCAGAACGTTCCTGTGCTGGCCGTGAACCAGGGCGAAACGCAGGGCGCCAACACGCAGGGCGCGAAAAGCTCGATGACGCTCGCCGTGTTGCCGGAAGAAGTGGAGTTGCTCACGGCGGCCGACCGTGCTGGTGTGTTGCGGGTTTCTCTGCGTGGGATGAACGATGACAAGATCATCAACAGCCCGGGCATAACCGTTCGCGATTTGGGCCCCGGCAATAAATTCTTTGAACCGATTGTCGCACAGCAACAGCAGGCCAGTACAAGCGGCAAAGAGCCGACGGCCACGCCCATCATCATCAGCCCACCGCCGTCGAGGCAGAAGCCCGAAATCACTGTCATTCGTGGAGTGGAAGAAAAAGTCATAACGCCGTGAAGTCATCCGAGTTCATCATCAAACAAACCAAAGGAGGAGATCGTCATACATGAAAAATAGAGCGCATATATGGGTGAAAATGGCTATCGGGGGACTGACGGCCTTGTTAGTTGCGTTAGCTTTGCCAGTCGAGGCCCAGGACACATCCAAGATCCATGTCAGCGTGGGCGAAGCGGTCAGCATACAGGTGGACAATGTGGCGAAGGTAGCCATTTCCGATCCCCAGGTTGCTGACTTCGTGCCACTCTCAGAGAAAGAGTTGAGCGTGATCGGTAAGAAACCCGGTGTGGCGACGCTCTCTGTTGTGAAGACCGAAGGACGGCCCACACAGGTCTATCGCATCGAGGTGGGCAACGAACAGGCGGCCACCGTGATTCGCCAGATGGTGGGTCATTCCGACGTGCGGGTGCGTTCTGTTGGCGACATGATCATCTTGGATGGACGCGTGGAGAACGAAATCCAAGCCGATCGGGCTGTGAAGGTGGCGACCGCGTTCAAAGAGAAAGTCATCAACCTTCTGGAGGTGGCATCGCCCCGGCAAGTTCGGATTCGCACCCGCTTGGTGGAAGTTCGCAATGATGACGTCAAGAACTTGGGGATCGAGTATTTTGGCCAGAATGGGCAAGTCAAGTACGGGTTTGGACGGATTTCTGTGAGTGAACCCGACAGCGGATCGGTTGCCGTGCACGGATTTATGCGCCCGGTCTCGGCCACTACCGGCGAGCTAACAGAGAACACGGCGGGAGTGGAAGCAACATTGAATTTGCTCCTCTCCAAGAACTATGCACGCCTGCTTTCGGAGCCGACGCTGGTAACGTTAAGCGGCCAGGAAGCATCTTTCCTTTCTGGGGGAGAGGTTCCGATTGTCAGTCAGTTGGCCGACTCATTCAACGTGCAATACAAGGAATTCGGCGTCCGTATGAAGATCAAACCCACCGTTGACAGCGAAGGCAAGATCCACACGCTTGTTTTGGCCGAGGTTAGCGATATCAACCCGAACGTGGTCGTCAACAATGTCCCGTCATTCCTGACCCGTCGAGCTGAAACAGCGGTCAGTGTCCGAGATGGGCAGACCATCGTGATCGGCGGATTGATTCGCAATAATTTGGGCGATTCCATGCGCAAATTTCCGTGGCTCGCGGACGTTCCCGTTCTGGGGGCGCTGTTTCGCAGCAAGGATTTTCGCAACAACCAGAGTGAACTGCTTGTTTTCGTCACGCCGGAATTGGTCAAAGACATTAATCAAGAAACGGCCAATTCGGTCAAGACGCCGCTGATGAAGGAGTGGAACGACGGCAAGGCGACAGAAAACATGCTGCCCGTGCCAGATCCCAAGGATGACTGGGGCATGCATCGCCCGGACCGCATGGGAGCAAAGTAACCGAAATATAGCTGTGCGAACCTGCCGGCGGCCTTGACGTCCGCCGGCAGGCAAGCGCGTGTGGAGCAGCCAATTTGCAGGACAACTGAGTGAAACATGGATGACAAGATTCGAATCGTAATCGCGGACAACGAGACCACTGAACGTCAGAAAGTGAAAGACTTCCTGGCCGGCGAAGAGGACATCCGTGTTGTGGGAGAAGCGCGCGACGGCAAAGAATGTCTGGATTTGGCTATTCGGTTGCGGCCCGACATTGTGTTGATCAAAGAAGACCTGCCTGTGATCAACGGACTGGATGCCGCCGAGAAGATCACCAATGAGTATTCCTCGATCGGTGTCATTTTGATTTTGACCGGCTCCGAAGGAGAAGAAGTCTGGCACAAGATGTTGCGCGCCGGCATCCGTGAATTCATGACCCGGCCCTTCTCAGCCGACCGTCTTTTGGAAGAG
>CAZEQV010000159.1:0-7920 GCA_964514435.1 uncultured Verrucomicrobiota bacterium | reverse complement strand
GCACGACCGAACGGGCCGAATCAAACTGATACAATTCGTCCGGCTGCTCGTCGGGCCGCGGCACCCACTGGTAATTGGCAAACGGCTGCACAATGTGGCGCAATCCGTCCACACGGCACCGGTTGGACTTCACATCGCTCCACGTGCGCGACAGTTTCACCGATGTCTCCATTCCCAAATCAAACGCCGTGCGCGTTTCACTTTCGACGGAACCATCAGCCTCCGGTGCCCGCGAGTAGTAGGTCAACCGCGCACCGGCACGAGGAATCACCGACAGCCACCCCCCCAGCAGTTGCGGGGCGACCAACTGGTGAAACGTGTCCGCCCTTGTGGAACGGCCGGTGAACGACACGTCGCCGGTATCGCCCGCGTCATTGCGATATTGTCCGACACTGCTTTCGCCTTCGTAAAATACCGGCGTCCGTCCCAACCGGGTGCGGTTCACGGCCAGTTTCAGTTCCGGCAACCTTTCCACCTCGGCAAAGAAATCGTTGAATTGCGGCCGCGCCACCAACGACAATGTGTAGGCATCGCCGTACTTCGTGATTTCGGCAATGGAATCAGGTTCCCGGTTCCGCTTGAACGCGCTGGAGGAGAAATCATCCCACACATCACGATCGCTGAGCTTGTTCAATGCGATCGTCAGTCCGACATCGTGCGGCAACCATTGCTTGTGCTCCCACGTTGCCCAGTACCGGTCATGCGGAATCTCTTTGCCCTTGTCGTGGTCATCCTTCGGATCCGAGTCGTGAATGTAATAGCCCCGCAGCGACCCGGTGCCCCAGTTTTTCGTCTGATAATCCAAGTCAGGACCGAACCCGAATCCGCGTTCTGTTCGGCCATCCAGATGCACACCCAGTTTGAGTTGGGGATTCAGTTGCCAGTGCCACGTGCTTAGCACAAAGAAACCCGACCGGGAACCTTGCCCGATCGAGAAGGTCACCGGAGCTGTAGCGTCGCCCGTAAGCGACCAAGTCACCATGGGCAGCCAAAATACCGGCATATCCCCCAAGCGAAATGTGCAGTTGTACAGAGTGATCCTCTCGCCCGGCCAGATTTCGCCGTGCGAAGCTTCAATGCGATAGTGCGGGTCGGTGTAGTCACAGGTCGTGATCGTCATGCGCCCGACGGAGTTGTGACTGGTACCGGCTGGCTCGATGTTCTCAGCGACGACGTACATCTTGTCGAGAGATCCGCTCATCTTCTCGGCGACCAAGCCGCGAGTTTCCAGATTGTAGTGCATGGCGGGCGCCACCAATTCCTCGCCATCGCGGTTCACGCGCACATTGCCCTCGGCCCACACGTCTTTCGTCTCTGTGCTCACTTTCACCCGGTCGGCCTGCAGCGTGATCCCCTGATACCGAACCACCACATTTCCTTCACCCGTGGCCAGATTTGAGGTTCGATCAAAGCCCATCCTGGCGGCTTCCACCGTGACCGGCTGCCCTTTGGTGGCCGTAAGGCTGCTATCGCCCGCGCGAGCCGGCAGCATCCAGAAGAACGCCGTCGCCAACATGAATCCACGCCAAAGGATTTCCCCCACGCTCCGCATCATAGGTCGCGCGGACGCTAACACACCGTTTCCACGTCCAGCAAGACGAAAGGCTTTGCGCAGGACGAGCTTCAGGCACAGCGCACTTCCAGAACGGCGATCTCGGGACGGCAGTTGAACCGCACCGGCGGATAGATCAGACCGATTCCTCGACTGACGTACATCCAACAGTCCCCTCGCCCAATCAAACCGTGCGCATATTTTTGGCCGTACCGGGACGGCACGATCGGTGCCCCCATGAACGGAATGTTCACCTGCCCGCCGTGAGTGTGCCCCGAAAGGATCAAATGTCCGCCGTTCCTCGGCCAATGCTCGAAGCTGTCCGGATTGTGCATCAGCACCACACTGAACGGTTGCGTCACGCGCGCAAATGCCTTCTGAAAGTTGACACCTTCCGTCCATAGATCGCCCAATCCCACCACCGGCACGGTCGTGCCTTTCACCTCGATCATGGCGGACTCGTTGCGCAGGACCGGAACGCCGGCTTCGGCAATCGCCCGGGCACACCCATCACCGTCATGCCAGTGATCGTGATTGCCCAACGATGCAAACACACCATACCGGGCGCGCGCCTTTCCCATACACCGCGCCGCATCGGCCATCAACGATTGCGCCCCGGCCGCCGTGCCATAAATCACGTTTCCGCGCGGCGTCCGTCCGTGCGTGATGTAGTCGCCGGTGAAAACGATCAAATCCGGCCGTTGATCGTTTGCCACTTCAATGGCCTGCTCAAGGTACCGGCTGCTGACAAACCGGCTGCGATGCAAATCAGTAAGGTGAACAATCCGCAAACCATCCAGCGTGGACGGCAAGCCGCGGCAGTTGACCACGACTTGATTGACCTCAAGCTGCTTCGGCTCCACCAACGTGACGTAGCCCAATCCACCCAACCCGGTAAAGAGAGAGTACCGAATGGATCGCTTAAGGAATTCGCGGCGTGAAATCGTCACGGTTGTTTGACCGTTCCAAACGCCGCACCGTTCAGATGACCGGTCAGGTGACGGATTCGTTCCACTTGCCATTGACCATCCGGCAAGATACAAGCCACCTCAACCAAGGAATCTTGCCATGATAAAAGTTGCGATGATCGGAGCCGGCAGCGTCGTGTTCTCCAAGAACCTGACCGGCGATATTCTCAGTTTCCCCGAATTCAAGAATGCCACCCTCGCCTACATGGATATTGACCGGGAGCGGCTCGACGTGGGCGCGGCCCTTTGCCGGAAAGTGGCCCAATCTCTCAACGCCAAACCCAAGATCATCGCCACGCTCAACCGCCGCGAAGCCCTCAATGGCGCCGATTTCGTGATCAACATGGTTCAAATTGGCGGATTCAACTCCACGCTGGTTGACTTCGAGATTCCCCGCAAATACGGACTCAACTTCACCATCGCCGACACGACTGGGCCGGGCGGCCTGTTCCGGGCGCTTCGCACATACCCTATGCTCAAGGGCCTGTGCGCCGACATGGAAGCCCAGTGTCCCGATGCCTGGCTGCTGAACTACTCCAATCCCATGTCCATGAACATGCAGACCATCTCTCGCACCAGCGGCATCAAGGGCGTTGGCCTCTGTCACAGCGTTCAAGGCACATTCAACCAACTGATGCGCTACATCGGCGAAGATCCCGCCCAAGTCGCTTTCACGTGCGCGGGCATCAATCACATGGCGTTCTATCTGAAGCTGCAAAAGGACGGTCGCGATCTCTATCCGCGATTGTTCGCCGCCATGCGCGATCCCATGATCCACAACACCAACAAAGTTCGTTTCGAAATAATGAAGCGCCTCGGTTACTTCGTGACCGAGTCCAGCGAACATAACGCCGAATACAATCCCTGGTTCATCCCCCACGGAAAAGAATCCATCGCCCGGTACGCCATTCCCCTTGATGAGTATCTGCGCCGATGCGATTCCATCGTGGACGAGTTTGAGCGAATGAAAGCGGTCAGCCGTTCCCGTCGTCCTTTGCCAGTGAGAAAGAGCCACGAATACGGCAGCACGATCATTCACTCTGTCGTGACCGGCAGGCCGAGTGTGATTTACGGCAACATGCCCAACCGCGGCGCCATCTCCAACTTGCCGGCCAACGCCATCACCGAACTGCCCACGCTCGTGGACCGCAACGGCTGCCAGTTCACCACCGTCGGCGAACTGCCGCCCCAACTCGTCGCCTACATCCAGCCTCACATTTCCCAACACGAACTCTTCATCCGCGCCGCCCTGGAAGGCCGCCGCGACCATGTTTATCAAGCATGCATGTTCGATCCGCTCACCGCCGCTGTGCTTTCGCCCGACAAGATCGTGGAAATGTGCGATGAACTGATCGCCGCACACGGGACACGCTTGCCGAATCTCGATGCGAGGAAGACTCTTGTCCCTGCCAGCGGCAAGCGATTCAAGCCGGTTCGCTCCGCCAACCTCCACCGCAGTTGGGATGCAGCTCAAGCCAAATCCAACGAAGACGCCATCCGGGACTGGCGGGTTGCCGGGCCGTTCAAAGTCAAGCACCCCGGCAAGATCAACCTTGCGATGCCCACTCCCGTCCACGAGCGTTCAGGTTTGCCAGACCTGAAAAAAGGGAACTGGACTCGTGTCAAGGCCAACAACCGCGGCATCGTGGATCTCGACAAGGTTTTGGGACGTCACGAATGGGCGTTTGCCTACGGTTATGCGGAGATTGAAAGCGTCCATGCCCGCGACGCGATTCTGACATGTGGCAGCGACGACGGAATTAAAATCTGGCTGAACGGGAAAGTTGTCCACGCCAACGAAACCCGGAGAAGTTGCACCCCCAACTCTGACAGTGTTGAAGTTCGCCTGGCGGCCGGCATCAACCGCATACTGGTGAAGATAGACAACTACGTGGCCGGCTGGGGTTTCACCGTCGCCATCTCCAAACCGAACTACTGAACAGCCACCTCAAAGACGCTTGGCGCGGGGGCCTTGGGGTGTGTCTTCGACCGTCCATCCCAGCACGGTCAGGTGCGCGCGAATCTCGTCGGCCCGTTTGAAGTCTTTGCTCTTGCGGGCGGCTTGACGTTGCTCGACGAGCGCCGCGATCTCGGCAGGCGCTTCCGACCTGGCCGGCAAGCCGAATCCCAGCACGGCATCCAAACGCTGCCACGTGGCCCAAATCGCTGCGGATTGTTCCCGGGAAACAGCGCGCTTGTTGGTCTCGCGGATGAACTCGAACATCATGCCCAACGCGCCGCTGATATTTAAATCATCGTCCAGCGCCGCTTCAAAGCCGTCCATCAACTCTTTCACAATGGCCGTGGAGGGGACGGCGTCGAGTTTGAGAAGAAACTCGTCCATCCGCTGCAACGCCGAGCGGGCGGCTTGCAGCCCGTCCATCGTGAAATTCAACGGATCCCGGTAATGAGCGGCCAGAAGAGCGTACCGGACTTCGCGCCCCGTCCAGCCTTTCGCCAGCAAATCCCGCAGCGTGTAAAAGTTACCGGCGCTCTTGCTCATTTTCCTGCCTTCCACCAGCAAGTGGGCGTTGTGCAGCCAATAGCGGACGAATGGCTTGCCAGTGGCCGCCTCGCTCTGGGCGATCTCGTCTTCGTGGTGGGGAAAAATCAAATCTTCGCCGCCACAATGGATGTCGAAACTTTCGCCGAGATGTTTCATCGCCATGACGCTGCACTCGATGTGCCATCCGGGCCTGCCGGGGCCCCACGGCGAATCCCATTTCACGTTGCCGTCGGCTTCCACCCACGCTTTCCAGAGCGCAAAGTCGGCCATCTGCTCTTTCGCGTATTCATCCTGGCTGACACGCGCCCCGGCCACCTGCTCGTCCAGTCTGCGGTGCGAGAGCTTGCCGTATTCGGGAAAGGATTGGATGGAGTAGTACACCGAGCCGTCCTCAGCCAGATACGCGTGCCGTCGTTCCAACAGTCGTTCGATCAAGCGGATGATGTCCGGTATGCTCTCCGTGGCGCGCGGCGTGTGATGGGCGCACCGGATGTTCAATGTCTCCAAGTCTCGAAAGAACTCCCTTGTGTATTCGCCGGTAAAGTCCTGCAGAGAGCGTCCGGTTTCACGAACCGTGCGAATGATTTTGTCTTCCACGTCCGTAATGTTCATGACGTGGTTCACCCGGTACCCTTTGTGTTCGAGATAGCGACGGAGCAAGTCTTCGAACATGAAAGCGCGCAAGTTGCCGATGTGAGCAAAGTTATAGACCGTGGGACCGCACGTGTAGAGGCCAACTTCGGGCGGGTTGATCGGGGTGAACGTCTCTTTCCGACGCGTCAGCGTGTTGTAGAGTTTCACAGTTCCACCGATGCGATGGCGACCACGTAGATGCCTTCCTTGCGGCCGGTGAATCCCATGTGTTCGCTGGTGGTGGCTTTGATGCCGACCTGCGCGGGTTGCACTTGTAGGTACCGGGCCAAGGTCTCCTGCATTTTGCGAATGTGCGGCGCGAGCTTGGGCTGCTGCGCGACGATCATTGCGTCCACGTTGTTGATGCGAGCCCCAGCCGACCGGACACGCTCCGCACATTCTTGGACGATGATCATACTGTTCATGTCCTTAAACTTCATGTCGCTGGGCGGGTAGTATCTTCCAATGTCGCCCAACGCCAACGCTCCGAGCAACGCATCGGCGATGGCGTGCGCCAACACATCCGCGTCGCTGTGACCCTCCAAGCCGTGGGTGTGCGGGATTTCCACGCCGCCCATGATGAGTTTGCGGTTCTCTGCAAAACGATGGACATCAATTCCGATTCCAACCCGGTTCATGGCGGCGAGGTTACCTTACCGGCGATGGCGAAGCAACGCTTCTGCCGTGGCCAAATCACCCGGCATGGTGACTTTGATGTTGAGGAAGGGTGTTTCCACCAAGTGAACGGGATGACCAAGCCGCTCCACGGCGGCGGCTTCGTCGGTCACAACCAGACCGGCCTTGAACACTTCATCATAGGCCTGCCGGAGCAGTGAATAGCGAATGGTTTGGGGCGTCTGCACGGCCCACAGTTTCGTTCGGTCAACCGTCCGCTCAACCGTCCGGTCAGGACGCGCTTCCTTGATGGTGTCCACAATTTTGGTGGCCGCGATGCCGGTGCCGTTGGCTCGCGCGCTGCGAATGGTGCTACTGATGAGTTCCGGCGTGATCAACGGACGCGCGCCATCGTGGACACAGACAATCTCGGTGCCGGGCGGACACTGATCCAGTCCGTTGGACACGGAGTTTTGGCGTTCCACCCCGCCGTCGGCAAAGGCGATGACTTTGGCAAAGCGTCCCGCTTGAACAAGCTTGCCGGCTTGCCCGGCGTAATCGGGCCGACGCACCAGGACGATGCCGGTCACGTCCGGACATTGCTGGAACGCAACCAGCGAATGGTGAACGAGCGGTTTCCCGAGGAGATCGAGGAATTGTTTGTTGGCGCCGGTGCCCATGCGTGTGGAGCGACCGGCGGCGAGGACGATGGCGATGACCATGACGGGGAGGCTATCAGAACTCAGTTCGCGGTCGCAAGCATCGCCGGGGATGGCGGGGGCGAATGGAGGGCGTTCTCCGGCAGGTCGGCAAACGCCATGCGGCCAGCGGATGTCTGCAGGACCGAACCGATCACCACTTCAACATCACGGCCCAGATAGCGACGGGATTTGTTCACCACGATCATGGTTCCGTCTTCGAGGTAGGCGAGGGATTGCTCCGGCTCGCGGCCCTCTTTGATCAGTTTGACCGTGAGTTTTTCACCCGGTATGACAACAGGCCGAAGCGACTTGGCCAGGTGGCTCAAGCTGAGAACGCGAACGTTCTGCAACTCGGCAATGCGCTGGAGATTGGTGTCATTGGTGAGTATTTCGGCCGGCAAGGCTTTGGCCAGGTACACGAGTTTGGCGTCCACTTCCTTGATGGAGGGCACGTCATTCTCGTGGATCTTGAGTTCGACGCGGGGATTTTTGCGGAGATCCTTGAGGATATCAAGACCGCGCCGTCCGCGAGTGCGTTTGATGGGGTCGCCAGCGTCGGCAATGTACTGCAGCTCTTCCAGGACGAACTGCGGGACGATCAATACCGCGTCCAAGAACCCGGTCTGACAAACTTCCAGAATCCGTCCATCAATGATGATGTTGGTGTCAAGCAACACGAGGCGGTGGGGTTTGTCCTCACGGCTGAACTTCACGTACGGAATGACCAGGTTGAATTCATCTTTGCCGCGCAACGCAATGACCATGCCCAGGTAAGCGCACACCACATACATGAAAATCTTGGCAATCAGCTTTGGCTCGTCATCAATGAATTTGAACAGAACAGAATTGCCGATGAGGTAGCTGATGGCAGAACCGACAAAAAGACCGAAGGTGGCCGCTGACAGTCCGCGCAACGAGAACCCTTTCAACATCTGGTCCAGTCCG
>CAZEQV010000158.1:0-7940 GCA_964514435.1 uncultured Verrucomicrobiota bacterium | reverse complement strand
TATCCCAGCCGAGCAGTTCGTCGCCGACGTTGGCATCAATGGATCCGAGCGCACCGGCGGCGATGGCGGTTTCCAGTTCGTGCAGCATCGAGTGACCGGCCAGGGTGGCGTGATTGGTTTCGATGTTGAGCTTCAAATGGTCCATTAGGTCGTATTCGCGGAGGAAGTTGAGACAGGCGGCCACGTCGGAGTCGTACTGGTGTTTGGTGGGTTCCTTGGGCTTGGGCTCGATGTAGAACTGCCCGCGGAACCCGATCTCCTTCTTGTAGGCGACGGCCATGTGTAGGAACTTGGCGAAATGCTCCTGTTCGCGTTTCATGTTGGTGTTCAGCAGCGTCGAGTAACCTTCCCGGCCGCCCCAGAAAACGTAACCGGCGCCTCCAAGCGTGTGCGTGACTTCCAATGCCTTCTTCACCTGCGCCGCCGCGTAGGCGAACACGTCGGCATTGCAGCTTGTGGCCGCGCCATGAACGAACCGAGGATTGGAGAACAGGTTGGCCGTGCCCCAGAGCAGTTTGATTCCGGTGCGCTTTTGTTCGGACTTCAGCACTTTGACCACGGCGTCGAGATTGCGATTGGTTTCGGCCAGTGTTGCGCCTTCCGGTGCCACGTCCCGGTCATGGAAACAGTAGAACGGCGCGCCAAGTTTCTCGATGAATTCGAACGCAACACGGGCGCGGTTCTGGGCGTTCTCGACGGAGTTGGAACCGTCGTCCCACGGACGAATGGCGGTGCCGGGGCCGAACGGATCGTTGCCGGTTCCGCGGAATGTGTGCCAGTAGGCCACGGCGAACCGCAAATGTTCCTTCATTTTTTTGCCCTCGATCGTTTGATCGGGGTTGTAGTGGCGGAAGGACAGGGGATTGCGCGACTTGGGGCCTTCGAATTTGATTTTGGAGATTTTGGGGAATGCGGGTGTCGTCATGATGATGGTATTCGGTTGGTTGAAGTTCAACGTGGTTATAGGAAACAGGTGCTGATTTTGCCAGATGTTTTGTTGGGATGGTGGTTGCTTGCCAGCGACCGGCTGGCCTGTTAGCTTCCACAAGCTTCGATGGACGGTCAATCGCTCAACTCTTGGCAAGGACGGGTCGGCAGTGTGCCGTACCTGAACGCGCGTCCGCTCATTTACGGATTGGGCGACCGGGTGAGTCTGTGCGTGCCGTCCAAGCTGGCGGATGGGATGGCGCGCGGCGAATACGATGCCGGGTTGGTTCCCATCGCCGAAGTGTTGCGCCACGACCGGTATGATTTGGTGGACGGAATCGCGATTGCCTCGAAGGGCGCGGTGTACAGCGTGTTCCTCACGCATCGCGTGCCGGTCAGCTCCATCACACGGGTGGCGGTTGACACGGCTTCGCGGACTTCGGCGTGGTTGGTCCGGGTGATATTGAAGTTCGGTTATGGCGCGGAGCCGGAGTTTTATCCATTGTCGGGTTCCGCCAAGCTGGGCGACCACGAAGCGATGATGTTGATTGGTGACGTGGCGATTGAGTACCGGCTTCGTGACGGCGAATATCCGGTCATGGATCTCGGGGAAGAATGGTTGCGGTTGACCGGGCTGCCGTTTGTCTATGCGGCGTGGGCGTTGCAGCGGGACACGGGCGCCAGCCGGCAGGGATTGGTGGCAGAGTTGCATCGGGCCAAACGGGAAGGACTGGCGCGCTTGGAGGAAGTGGTGCAATCTTCGGAGGAAGCCACGCCCGTTTTTCGTCGGGAGTATTTGACCCGGTACGTTCAATTCGATTTGGGTGGCGCGGAGAAGGCGGCGTTGCGGAAGTTTCAGGAGTATTTGAAGAAAATGGGGTTGGTGGAAAGATGCCATGATTTGCGATACGTCGGTTGACACAATTCAAGACAAGGTGCTGGACGGACAACGGATTTCGACGGGGGAGGCGAAGCAGTTGTTTCAGACATTGAGCCTGCCGGAACTGGGGGCCCTGGCGGACGCCGTCCGGCAACGCAAGAATCCCGGCAACGTGGTGACGTACATCATTGACCGAAACATCAATTACACCAATGTGTGCGACGTGTATTGCACGTTCTGCGCGTTCATGCGCGAAGAGAAGGATGATGATGCCTACGTGCTGACAAAGGAACAGGTCGGCGCCAAGGTCCAAGAGTTGGTGGACATCGGCGGCGTGCAGATTTTGATGCAGGGCGGGCATCACCCGAAGTTGGGTATCGAGAACTACCTCGAGCTGCTCGGGTACATCCGGCAACGGTTCCCGCAGGTGAACATCCACGGATTCTCGCCACCCGAGTTCAATCATTTTTACGAAGTGTTCAAGATGCCGGTCGAGGAAGTGGTGCGCCGATTCAAAGAGGCCGGGCTTGGTTCCATACCGGGCGGTGGCGGCGAGATATTGGTGGATCAGGTGAGGAAACGAATTGCGCCGTTGAAATGTTCGGGCGGGCAGTGGTTGCGGGTGATGGAGGTGGCGCACGCCATGGGACTCAACTCTTCGGCCACGATGATGTTTGGGCATGTCGAAACCGTGGAAGATCGCATCGAGCATTTGCGGATGTTGCGCGATGTGCAGGATCGGACGCACGGATTCACGGCGTTCATCTGCTGGACGTTCCAGAATGAAAACACCCGTCTGCGCGTGCCGCAGGTGGGAGCGCATGAGTACTTGCGGATGCAGGCGTTGTCGCGGATTTTCTTGGACAACTTTCCGAATGTGCAGTCAAGCTGGGTGACACAGGGGCCGCAAATTGGACAGATCGCGCTGAAGTACGGGGCCAACGATTTCGGCAGCGTGATGATGGAGGAAAATGTCGTGTCGCAAGCGGGCGCGACGTTCCGGATCAATGAGGAAACCATGCGGCGGTTGATCGCGGAACTGGGATACGAACCGCATCGCCGCAACAACTGGTATCAGTTGCTGAATTGAGGGAGGGGATCATGGGCAAATTCAGAACCATTCTGTTGTTTGGCGCGCCGGGTTGCGGCAAGGGAACGCAGGGGAAAATGCTGGGAAAGCTGCCGGGGTTCGTTCACGTGGCCTGCGGCGACGTGTTCCGTTCGATTGACCTGAACAGCGAAATTGGACGCGTCTTCCTTCAATACTCCAGCAAGGGCGAACTGGTGCCGGATGATTTCACCGTGCGGCTGTGGAAGGATTACATAGACAAACTCGTTCACACCGGCGGTTTCAAGCCTGACAGCGATGTGTTGGTGTTGGATGGCATTCCGCGCAATGTTCACCAAGCCCAGACGCTCAACGACTACATCGAAGTGCAGAAGCTCATCGTCATGCGGGTGGTGATGGATCGCGAGGAAGTGATCCGCCGTCTCAAATCTCGGGCGTTGAAAGAGAACCGGCTCGACGACGCCAACGAGAAGACAATCCGTCATCGTCTGGAAGTTTATGACCGTGAGTCCCGCCCCGTAATCGCTTTTTATCCGCGCGAAATCCGCGTGGATGTTGACGCGCTGCAGTCTCCCATCGAAGTGGCGCATGACATTATCAGCGCGATACTTGGTCGCACCAACGAATTGCATGCGATCAAAGAGCCGGCGGCGGCGCCCGCTCGCTGACGATCCATCGGGCGGCACGACGATGCGCATTCTTTTCATGGGAACGGCCGAAATTGCCTGTCCAAGTCTGGAGAAACTGGCCTCGCTAACCGGGCATGAAGTTGTGGGCGTGATCACGCAACCGGATCGTCCCAGCGGCCGCAAACTCTTGCCGGCCCCGCCACCGGTCAAAGTCACCGCGCAGAAATTGAGATTGCCGGTCCACCAACCGGCGCGGATGCGCGAGCCGGAAGCGGTTCGGTTGGCCCGGTCGCTAACCCCCGATCTGATCGTGGTCATCGCCTACGGACAGATACTTCCCGGGGAAATCCTGGAGATACCGGCCTGCGGCTGCGTCAACGTGCATACCTCGCTGCTTCCCCGGTGGCGCGGCGCGGCGCCGATCCAGTACGCCATTCTCAATGGCGACGCTGAAACGGGTGTGACAACCATGTACATCAACGAACGCATGGACGAGGGCGATATCATCTTGCAGCAACGCGAGCCGATTTATCCCGATGACACGGCCGGTACGCTGCACGACCGGTTGAGTGTGCTGGGGGCAAATCTCTTGGTGGAAACGGTGCGACGGATTGGAGCCGGTGAGCCTCCGCGAACGCCGCAAGACCCGGCACGGGTCACGTATGCCAAGAAGATTTCCAAGGAAGACGGACGGATTGATTGGACGTTGCCGGCTGCGGTCATTGAACGCCAGGTTCGGGCGTACAATCCTTGGCCCAGCGCCTACACATTTCTGGGCGAACTGATGCTCAAGGTGTGGAGAGCGGAAGTCCTGACCACGATCTCAGGAGAACCCGGCAGGCTGAGAGATAAACTGACGGTCTGCGCGGGGCAGGGGAGCTTGCGGCTTCTCGAAGTTCAGCCGGCCGGGGGGAAACGAATGACAAGCGACGCATTTCTGCGAGGCCACAAGCTGCAAGACGGCGCCCGCTTTGTGTAGTAAATTGCCTGGTGAATAATATCGGCATATCGCCGTCTCATGGGTCAAGTAGACGGAGGAATACGATGAAACCAATGTCGTTTCTAAGATTGCTGGTGTTGGCGTGCTTGCCGATGGTGATTGGCCGCGCCACCGATGCGGATAATGTCAGCGTCAACCTCGGTGTGTCCGTTTCCAGCGTGGACGACTTCTACGAACCGCTCTGCGAATATGGACGCTGGGTGGATGTTCACGCCTATGGGCGGTGCTGGTATCCCTATCGCGTCGAACCAGGTTGGCAGCCCTATGTCGAAGGCGCTTGGATTTGGACAGATTGCGGCTGGTATTGGGATAGCCCGGAACCTTGGGCTTGGGCTACGTACCGGTATGGCCGGTGGTTCTACCATTCTTACTATGGATGGTTGTGGATGCCCGGTGTGGTTTGGGGACCGGCATGGGTGACATGGCGGCAAGGCGGCGGTTACATCGGCTGGGCACCGTTGCCACCAGAATGTGATTTCGGGCCGACCGGCTATATTGTCACTGAACGCCTGATTTTGATGCCCTCGATTTTCGTCTACGTGAGTTACGGCAACTTTTGCCGGCCGATCAGGAGCTCCTCGGTCTGCACCGGCAACACGTACATCCACCAGACTGTGAACGTCACCAAGATCAAGAAGGCGGAGAACGTGATCATCAACGAAGGTCCCAGCATTGATGTCATCGAAAAATCCACGGGCACCAAGATCGTGAGAACTCCGCTGACTGATGTCCGTCCTTCGCATGGCAGAAAAGAGAATCGGCCGCCAACCATCAAGACGGTCAATACCGCCAACGGCATTGCCCACACCGGACAACGCCCCACACTCGCCGACATCGGCCGTCGCGGACCTTCCGAAGTTGCTTCTCGTTCGGCCCGCACTGCACCTGTGGAAATCAGGGGCACAGAAAATCTCGCCGACAAACAGGCTGAGACGGGATCATCGCCACAACAAGAACCCGTCGAGATACGGGGCGCGGAACCGCGTGCCGACCGGCAGGCTGATGTTCGCGTTTCCCCCGAGGTGTTTCCCCGTCAACAGCCACCGCAACCCCGGCGCATGATTCCGCCGCCTGCGGACCGCGTGGAACCGATTGATCGAGAAACCGGCAAGAGCGGACATCGGAAACAGGTTGACCAAACCGCGCCCGTTTCGCCTCCCACGGTCACGCATGACGTAAGAAGCCGACAGTCGCTGGACAGTATTGGAACGCGATTTGTTCCGCCTCAAAAGACTCCGATCGAGAACTCCGGCAAGAAGGCATCCGGTACATCCGAGTCTGGCCGAAAGAAGGGCAGCGAACAGGTGAATCCAAACAGCCCGTTTCTTCTGCCGTGAGGTGACTCAACTGAGCCTCGTTGCGTTTTTCCGGTGGCCGGGTAGAATCGCCCGCCATGCGCAACGATGCGGACGATTCGTCACACGTTCGACTCAAATCCATCTTGGCGGTCGGCTGGGTTGTCGGCTTGGCTTTGATCTATCTGGTCAACTACGACGGCTGGTTGCTCGTCGTGCAGGCCGTAACGATGACCGGTGATTTTCTCCAGTCCGGTGGGCTGGGGCCATACTTCGGAAGCTTCCTGACCGGTCGAATCCGTGACTTCGTTTGTGTGGTGTTGATGTTGGCCGGTGGCTTTGCGGCCGGTGCTGTTGTGTTGAGCCGATGGATGCGGGGCAATGGATTTTGGGAGGCATTGTTGGCCATGGCGGCGGGGTTGTGGATCATGGCCGTCATTATCCTGATTCTGGGCGCAATCTCGACGCAACTCTTGCCGGCCGCGTTCTTGACGGTTCTGCTATGGGGCGCGCCGGTAACGCGGAGTTTTTTGCCCAAACGCGACTGTACCGGTCAGGATCGGTGGAGTTTGTTTTGGGTCGGACTTGCCGGTGTGGCCTTGCTGACCGGATTGATGGGCGCTGTCGCGCCTCCTTTCGAGTACGACGAACTCGAATACCACCTTGGTGGGCCAGCGGAGTATCTCCGGGAAGGTCGCATCATATTCTTGCCCCACAATTTCTACACCAACCTTCCGCAACTGGCCGAAATGCTTTTTCTGCTGCAGATGAACGTGGCGTCACCCGAAGCGGCGAAGGTGACGCATTGGTGCTTCGGGTTGATGTCGGCGATGGCGGTGTGTGCCGTCGGTGAACGCCTGTGGTCGCGCCAGGTCGGATGTATCGCGGCGGCGCTGTTTTGTTGCGTGCCGTTTGTCCAAGACTTGGCGCACACGGCGCGGATTGATTTGGCCACGACGTTCTATGCAACGATGACGTTCGGCGCGATGTTGATGTGGAGGGAGGACGCGGATTTGACGAAGAGCCGGTGGCTTTGGGTAGCCGCTGTCATGGCCGGCATGGCGGTATGCACGAAATGGACGGCTGTGCCGGTGGTCTTGCTGCCGATGTTGGCGGTGTTGTTGTTGACCGGTTGGCAGCGATTGCCGAAGAAGTTGTGGCCGGTGCTTGCGGGAATTCGCTGTCTGGTGTTGGCCGGTATCTGTGTGTTGCCGTGGGCGACGAAGAACGTGTTGTTGACCGGCAACCCCGTGTACCCGCTGTTGAACCATGCGTTCCAGTCCGAGCATTGGAGCCAGGAGCAAGCCGACCTGTTTGCGGAAAAACATTATCCGCAGTGGAATGCGGACGGATGGCGGCAGATTGTTGCTTTGCCGTGGCGTTATTCGTTTTCAGAATCGCGGGCCGTGCCGTTGATTTTGATGGCGGTGGGACTGGGGCTGTTGTGTGGGCGGGGCGACGGTCGTTTGTCGGGAGCGATGTGGTTGTTGGTGGCGGCCTATGCCGGTTGGGTGGCCTTCACGTTTTGTCCGTGGCGATTTCTGTTTCCGGTTGCGCCCCTGGCGATCTTGGCCGGTGCCGCGGCGTGGGAGCGGGCGGATTGGACGCGATGGGGACGGATGGCCATGCGCGCCGCCATGGCCGCGGTGGGCGCGTTGGGCGTGATGATGATGGTTGTGACGGTTTGTTTGGACGTGGCGAAGCCGGACCGGGTGCCCGCCGAGATTTCACTGGCCCGCTACGCGACCGGGCAGATATCGCGAGACGAGTTCGTGCGTCGGATCGGACACGGTGTGTTTGAGCCGATTGTCTGGATGAACGCGAATGTGGCGGACGACAACAAGGTGTTGTACATCGGGGAGGCTCGCGTGGCTTTGTCGAAACATCATGTGATTTGGGCGACGGCGTACGACCAGCATCCACTGGCGAAATGGATGTTGAAGGCTGATTCCGTGGCGGAACTTGCCGGGATGATGAAAGCGGATGGCGTCGGTTTTGTGTACGTGAACTTCAACGAGATGCAGCGTCTTCAGGATGGCTACGGATATCTGTTGGAGGTAAACTGGCGGGCCGTGCGCGAACTGTTGCAGGATCACGCCGACAAGATTTTTGAGTCGGGACGCTCGGCGGTCTATCGGAT
>CAZEQV010000157.1:7330-7960 GCA_964514435.1 uncultured Verrucomicrobiota bacterium | reverse complement strand
GAAAATTGATCCGCGTGACGTGGCGCGGTTGCTGGCGCTGGCTCCGCCCGCGCGGCGCCCGGCCATCGAAGATTACTGGTTGCGGATGGCGCGCATGAAACGCGAGGAACTGGATTCTGTCGAAGGCGCGCGTACGTTTCTGCGGAGGTCATTTCCCAGCCGCGCACCGGGCGATGATGAGCCGTGGGGATTGTTATACGCGCTGCAGTATTTCGGCCAGCCGTTGGGCGGCCAGCGCGTTGACCCGCCCCGCACGTGGGACGTAACCGCTCGCGGCGATTACCTGTTTCGCGGCGGAACGGCTGAGCAACCCATTCTGGTCACCATGGACGCCAACCTCAGCGCGGCGATGGGGCCGAGCTTGTCGGGCGGGCACTTTGAGATCTTCGCGTTCGGCCAAAGATGGACCGCTTCGGTGCCGCCGACCGAGGGCGGCGACTCACGAGCCCGGCACAATGTCGTTCACATTCCCGGTCAACGATTCAACGACCGAGCGCGCGGCAAGCTGTTGCATCAAGAAGCCGACCCGTTGACCGGCAACGGCGGGCTGACGCTCGATCTCAGCGAGTTCTGCAAAGAAATGGTGACGCGGACTTTGTCCGTGGTGACCACGCAAAAGGTCGGCGCGAT
>CAZEQV010000157.1:0-7320 GCA_964514435.1 uncultured Verrucomicrobiota bacterium | reverse complement strand
AACCGAAGAGGTGACCAAGGTCGTGGATGCCGGCTTGCGGGCGACACGGGCGGCGGCGGTGGATTATTCCGGCCAGTGCGGCGCACCGGCCCTGTTGGTGATTGCCGACGTGTTCGAGGGACCGCGGGACAAGCTCTGGGTGCTCAATACGCCGGACATGATCGGGCCGGCGCGCCGATCCAGCCGCAACCCTTGGACTCCGCCGTTCACGGTCAAGACAGAAGGCAACACCTTCGCATTGCAGCGGGGTGATATGTCGGTGCGCGGCGTGTTTGTGTCGCCCGCCGACATCCGGCCGGTCTTCGCCAATCACACGGTCACCGCCGAGCACATGCATCACACACGTTCGGACGGACGTGGAATGTTGCCGTTGCGCCGGGCCGGTATCGAGGCGCTCGTCTCGGCAAGCAGCATGGAAAGAACGGAGTTCCTCTGCATTTTGACCATCCAACAAGGTGAAGCGCCGAAGGTGACTGTCGAGGGCACCGGTCTAGACGCAAAGGTGACAGTGGGCGGACAACGTGTTAGGTTTGACGGCAAAAGAATCGTGTTCGGTGAATGATGAATGGAGGTCCGAATGAGAACTGCCCTCGCGTTGATGACCGTCCTGCTGTCGGGATGTTTGGTTCAATCGTTTCACCCGTTCTACAACGAGGACGCCAAGATCGAATTGCCGGCCATCAACGGTGAATGGAAGCTGACAAAGTCATGGAGCGAGAACGTCACAGAGGACATCACGTGGAAGTTTGACGGCGGCAGGCTGAACGTGACCGACAAGAACGGGACTTCGGCCACGATGGAGGTGGTCTATTTTCGTGTGGGGAGCAACACCTTTTGTGACACGAAGGCCGGTGATCCTGATGGGAAGAAGATTAACGAATATTGGGTGTGGCACGTTCGTCCCCTCCATTCGATCAACAAGCTGGAAATCAAAGGCGACTTGATTCGGTTCTTGCCGTTGGATTTGAAATGGTTGACAAAGGCTATCGAGGAAAAGAAGTTGCACCTGTCCCACGTGAATGATGAAAAAGACTCGTGGCCGTTGTTCACCTGTTCAGCCGGGGACTGGATGAAGTTCCTGGCAAAGTACGGGGACGACAAGGAAGCTTTCCCTAACGACTCACTGATGGAATTGGTCCGACAAGAAAATAGGTAGAATGATGAGATTATCATTTGTTGCTTTTGCGTTATTGGTCTCCCTCGGCAGCTTTTTGGCCGCCGACACGATCACATTGAAGAACGGCAAAGTTGTCACCGGCAAAGTGACCGGCTACGCGAACACGAGTTTCGAGGTTGCCACCGGGACAGGCGGCAGCTCGATGAAATATCCCGCGGCGCAGATCCAAAAGCTCGAGTTCGAAGCGCGCCCCTATCCGGTCACCATTGCGACCAACAACCGGGGTGACATCGAAGCCAAACTCGTGATCTTCGAAGGCGGCCAGTTCACCATCGTCAGCGGGAAAGACACGCAACAACTGCCGGCCATGTTCGTTAATGCCATCGCGTTCGGCGGCGGTTCAGCGGAACCTGTCAAAACGATCACCAAAGGCTCGGCCGTGGACATTTCCAAGCATATAGTCAAAGGCCAGATCACGATTGTGGACTATTACGCGGACTGGTGCGGCCCATGCAAAGCGATTGGACCGCATTTGGAGAAGATGGCCAAGGAAGATCCCGACGTAGTCTTGCGGAAAGTGGATATCGTGAATTGGGGTTCGCCGGTGGCCAAACAGTACAAGATCAATTCGATTCCCTACATTGAAGTTTATGGCCGCGACGGGTCGCTCCTCGGCAAGGTGCCGGGCGCCAGCCTCCAACTGGTTCAAGATTTCGTGGCCAAGGGCAAATCCGCCAAGTAGCCCTATGAAAGACCCTCGACTGCAGAAATTGGCCCGTCTCTTGACCCGTTACTCGTTGAATCTGAAACCCGGTGACGTCGTTTCCATCAGCGCAGAAGCCATCGCGGCACCCCTCATCCGCGAATGTTACCGGGAGGCATTGCGGTGCGGCGCGTTCGTCATCACCGATATTGGGATAGACGGCTTTCAGGAGATTTTCTATGCCGAAGCCAACGAGCAGCAACTCAAATGGGTGTCGCCCTTCTCCAAATACAAGATCAGCCATATTGACGCCCAGATTGGCATCTGGGCTGACGAAAACACGAAGTCGCTTTCCAAAGTCCCTCCGCAACGATTATCCATTGCCAGCGCCGCCCGCCGTCCCCTGACCAAACTCTTCATGGATCGCAGCGCAGCCGGCCACCTGCGGTGGGTGGGCACACAATGGCCCTGCCAAGCCAGTGCGCAAGATGCCGAGATGTCGTTGGAGGAATACGAAGATTTTGTCTTCGGCGCCGGTCACCTCGACGATCCCGATCCGATCAAGACATGGCAACGCATCTCGCGCGAGCAACAGTCGCTTGCCGATTTCCTGGACAAATGCCGGGAGATTCGCGTTGTCGCCAAAGACACCGACATCCGGTACTCGTGCAAAGGACGCAAATGGGTCAATTGCGACGGTAAGTATAACTTTCCCGACGGCGAAGTGTTCACCGGTCCTGTCGAAGAAACCGTGGAGGGACACATAGCGTTCAGCTTCCCGGCTGTTCACATGGGACGCGAGGTGGACGGCGTCCGTCTCACGTTTCAAGCCGGCAAGGTCGTCAAAGCCGAAGCCAGCAAGAGCCAGGATTTTCTCCGCGCCATGGTGGCCATGGACAATGGCTCATGCTACTTGGGCGAAGCGGCCATCGGCACGAACTACAACGTGAAGCATTACTCCAAGAACACGCTGTTCGATGAGAAGATCGGCGGCACGATCCACCTCGCCTTGGGCGCGGGCTATCCCGAAACCGGCAATAAGAACCGCAGCGGCCTGCACTGGGACATGGTCTGCGACCTTCGCAAAGGCGGCGAGATCTACGCCGACGGTGAGCTGATCCAGAAAAACGGCCGATTCCTTTGGAAGAACTTTCCGCAGCCTTGAATCATTCGTCGCCCGTCACCGCCGGCATGGGCGCTCCGTGCCCCCGCATCTGCATCCGCAGAGTGTTCCCCTTCTCCATCCGCTCGATCTTCTTGCGGATTTCCTCCGGCACCGCTTCCTTGTCCGCGTCGGTCATGTAGGGCCCGTCGAACACACGATTACCGGCCTTGTCGGAAACCGTGACGCGTTTGTCGCCGTCAATGATCTGCATGACGATGGAGTGTTCGCCGTCGCTGAATTGCTGCGTTTGAACCTTCTGACCACCCGCGCCACCCACCATTGCGCCCTGAACCTGGATACCGATACCCCCTTGCGCGCCCGGTTGGATTCGAAACTCCGGCTTGAACTCGATCCTTTGTGGCTCGGCGAATTCCTGCAACGCTTCAGACTCCCGCTTGCCCAGTTTGACTTTCACGGCCTGCTCCTTGCCTTTCCGCAACAAGGACAAGGTAACTTCTTCCCCCTCTTTGCTGCCGGTCACCAGTTTGGCCAATTGCTGCGGGTTCACCAGAAATTGGTCATTGAACTTGGTGAGAATGTCGTATTTCTCCACACCCGCCTGGCCGGCCGGTCCCTCCTTTGCCACAACCTCCACCACCAACCCCCCGGTTGCCAGACTGAGCTGCGCTGCCAACTCGGGCGACACTTCCTTCGTCTGCACACCCAACCATCCCGGCTGCTTCTCTTCGCCCAACGCTCCACCCACCACCGCGCACATGATCATCAAAGCCACAACGATTCGTTTCATGTTCCATTCCTCCGTTTCGCTGCAAAACTATTCCTCCCGCGCCTTGGCAGCAAGTAGCTCCTTGGCCATCCGAACGTGTCGCACTTTCCCAAACATCGTCGGCCCGGGTCCCGTCACCTCATATCCGGCCGACGCATAGAATCCCGCCACATCCTGCCGGGCATTCAACACAATCGTCCGCATTCCGCGCTCCTTGGCGACCCCTTCCAGATACATCAACATCGCCCGACCAACACCTCGCAACCGGCAATCTTCTGCCACCCCCATGTATCGAATCTGCGCCTCCATGCTGGAATTGAAATGCAGCCGCCCCACCCCGATCACGCGCCGTTGATCATCGCACGCCATCACGTGAAAACTCTGGCCTTCCCGGTCGTCTCGCTCCGTTCCCTTTTCCATTCCCAGCGGTTTTCGCAACACCTGCCAACGCAAGTCGTAATACTCGCGCCATTCCTTATCCGTCGCGGGAGCGCGCAGAATCATACCGGCACCGCCCACAAAAACGTCCCATGCCTCAAGAAATGTTCCACCTGCTGACAAGCCTGCTGCGATTTCCGTGCAACGGCTTCGTGCGTGTTGAACGCATTGTGCGGCGTAAGAATTACATTCGGCTGCTGCGCCAACGCCAACGTCGCGCGCACCGATTCATCCGCGGTCGGCGCACCGGTGCGCAGCGCCACCGCCAACGCGCTTTCGTGATCATAAACATCGAGCGCCACCCCGCCCAAGTGACGCATCTCCATCAACCGCAGCAAATCCCCAGGCGGCGACAGTTCGCCGCGCGAGATGTTGACGAATACTGTCCCGCGCGGGCAACATTTCAACCGATGCAAATCGAAATACCCGGCATTGTCCCCGGTCAGGTTCATCGCGCAGACGACGACATCCGCCCACGCCAACCCCTCGTAAATGTCCACGTACCGGACCATCGGATGCTTGTGAACGATGTCCACGCCGCGCACCTGCATCCCCAGTCCGCGGGCGATCTGCACCACTTCGTGGCCGATGTTGCCCACCCCCACGCACAACAAATTGCGCCCCTCACATTCGCCGCCCGTCAAACCGTCACGGTCAAACCGGGCAAAATGTTCCATCTGCGCCGGCAACCTTCGCATCAACGCCATCCACAACAACGCCGCCTGTTCGGCCACCGCCCGCGAACAATACAACGGCAAATACCCCGCCGGTATGTTCAACTTCATCAAATGATCGTAGCCCGTCGTGCGCGAAACGACGCCACCCAACGCCCCCTCCCAGCTTGCTGGCACGACCGACTGCGTCCGAATGCTGATCAATCTGGCAGGCGGCGCAGGATCGCTGGTTTCTTGTATCGTCTTGGCGGTAAACCCGGCCGCCACGGTTTCCGGCAACCTCTGGCGCAACGCCACTACTTCCTCCTCGAACGCTTCGTAAAAATAGACATCCATCGCCGCGATTATCCCGAACTTCTCCCCCACAACAAGCCGGTAAGTTGGCTCGTAACAGAAACCGGGTTGATTGTTCACCGTGAATCCCTATTCTAGCGGCATGAAATGGAAAGGTTGGTCTCCGCTTTCGGATGAAACAGCCAAACAACGCGAAGCCGCGTTCGAGGCCGCCGTCCTGGCCGAATTGGCCGCGGAAAAACGCAAACAGGCAGCGCCGTGTCCTGCCGTTGCTCCACACGCACCGGACCAAATCACCATCACCGTGACCGCCGCCGGCAAGAGCGCCACCTATGCTTCCCTCGACGCGGTGCCTTTGGATATCCGGGAACGAATTGTCTCCGCTTGGCTGGGCATGGGTAAGAAATCGTGACCGATTCGCTTTTGCATCCCGGCCAGCGTCTGGAACTGGACATCACCACCGTTGCTTTTGGCGGCGACGGCATCGGACGATTCGAGGGTTTCGTCGTATTCGTTCCCTTCGTGATCGCCGGCGAGCGGGTCGAAGTCGAAATTGTGGATGTCCGCAAACGCTTCGCCACGGCCGATCTCGTGCGCGTCATCACTCCGTCGCCGCAGCGGGTGCAGCCGCGTTGTCCCTACCACGCCAACTGTGCCGGCTGCCAATACCAGCACATCGAATACGCGCAACAACTCGACATGAAACGCGCCCAGATCCGCGACGTGTTCCAGCGAATCGGCAAGATACCCGAACCGCCCATCGCGCCGGTCGTCCCGTCGCCACGCCCGTATCATTACCGGAACAAACTGGTGGTTCACGGTCCCGGTCGCCCCGGATTCTGGACCCAGCGCGGACGTTCCATCCTCAACATCGAGCAATGCCCCATCGCCCGCGAAGAAATCAACGCCAAGCTCGCCGAAGTGTCCCGGCAAGAACTCTCCGACGTGCATCTCACCATCCGCTGCAACACCGAAGGCCAGCTCTGGCTCTGGACCGAAACCCGTGGCGCGGGCTTCCAGCCGGCCCAATCTTCATCCCCCTGCTCCTCCGAAGCCCCTTCCTTCATCCCTGAAACCATCCTCGGGCGAACATTGCACGTGCCGGTCGGCTCATTCTTCCAGATCAACCAAGATGTCATCAGCGCGGCTATCCAACATGTCCGCGATATCTTCACCGCCAGCGGCTGCCAGACGTTGGTGGACGCCTACTGCGGCGTGGGACTGTTCGCCTTGCTGATGGCTGACCTGGCCGGGCACGTCTATGGAATGGAAGTGGACGAACGCGCCATCGAAGCCGCCAACGCCAACGCCAAGCGCCTTGGACTGACTAACTACGATTTCTACGCCGGCAAGACCGAGCGCCTGTTGTTCTACACGCTCCGGCAATGTCCCCACGACGATGTATGCTTGATTCTCGACCCGCCCCGGTCGGGTTGTGGGAAGGAAGTCTTGAAGACACTGCGCAAACAAAAGCCACGCACAATCATCTATGTTTCCTGCGCACCAGCCATGCTCGCCCGCGACATCAAGGAACTGCTGCCCGGCGGCTACCGACTCGACCGCGTCACCCCGTTCGACATGTTCCCGCAAACCCAGCACTGCGAAGCCGTAGCCGAACTAACTCGCGCCAGTTAACACTTCGCGCGCGCTCTTCAACTGCGACTCCGTTCCCAGCAGGATCAACACATCGCCCGGCAACATCTCTTCATCGGGACCGGGATTGATCACGCTGCCACCGTTGCGCTCAATGCCCACGATGCTGGCACCCGTGCGCGTGCGCAACGCCATTTCGCGGATCAATTTCTTCGCGGCAAAACACTCCGCGTTCAACGTCACCCTCTCTAACCGGGCATCCTTCAGAATGGACTGCAACGCTTCCCCCGCGGCAGGCGGCGACGGCGGCGCTGTCTCCAGAAACACGTCGCGCAACGCAACCTGTCCCCTGGAGTGAATCTGCACGAAGAACCGCCAAAGCAAAACCGTCAACGATGACACAATCAGCAGCAACACGACCAACGCCGGTCCGCTGGGCAACAGCGTCGCCCCCAACAACAGCATCCACATGGCCAACAAAACCACCCCGGCCAAAAACACGGTGTTCGTCAGCACGAACCGAATCCGACCGATATGCTTTCCGCCCACCGTCTCGGTAACGGTCACTTCGGCAACGAGCATCGCAAACGCCTGCAATTTCCGCACCAC
>CAZEQV010000156.1:0-7979 GCA_964514435.1 uncultured Verrucomicrobiota bacterium | reverse complement strand
GCAACCAACTCGTCGCGTTGGCCGGGCTGGCCCCGTGGAATCGCGACAGCGGTAAGCGGAAAGGCAAGCGCTCCATCAGCGGCGGACGCGCCAAGGTGCGACGTTGTTTGTACATGGCCGCCCAAAGCGCGGCGCAACATAATCCTGTGATTCGCGAGTATGTCCAACGCCTCATCGCCCGCGGCAAACCCTACAAAGGCGCCATCGTCGCCGCCATGCGCAAACTCCTCATCCATCTCCAATCACTCTTGAAACAGCATCAAAATGCACTTGCTTCTTAAGACAGTTGCTCGGCTTCGGCGAGCTGATCACGTTGATCGAGCCGGATAAGCGGTTGGTCGCGGCCAACGAGATCAAGGTGACGCTGCCGTGTTCGGGCGAGGAGTTTGGCGTGTCGCCGAATCTGCTCATCATCGGCAGGATGAATACGGCGGACCGGTCGATTGCGCTGCGGGACGTGGCGTTGCGGCGGCGGTTCACGTTTGGGGAGTTGATGCCGCAGCCGGACCTGCTCGGCGAAGTGGTGGGTGTGCCGCTCGGCAAACTGCTGACGGCGTTGAATCAGAAGTTGGAGGCGTATCTCGACCGCGACCACCAAGTCGGACACTGCTTTCTGATGAAGGCGAGGAATGTCGCCAACTTGCGGGTTGCGTTACTATCCACGTCGCTCAGCGCAGTTCCCAGCCTGCCAAATCGTGAATTACACCGTGTATGTCCTCGCCGTGGTTGTGCCGCCGCGACCGGTCCAGTTGGTATGAAAGAACTCGCCACGCGGCTTGTCCACACGTTCATAGGTGTGCGCGCCAAAATAGTCCCGCTGGGCTTGGAGTAGATTGGCCGGCAAGCGGTCGCTCCGGTATCCGTCGAAATACGCCAGCGCGCTGCTAAGGCACGGTGTCGGGATGCCCATTTTCACCGCTTGCATGATCACACGCCGCCAAGCAGCCTGCCGTTTGACGACGGCCTTGTTGAAAAACTTGTCGAGAAGCAGGTTCACGAGGTCGGGATTGCGTTTGAACGCCTTCTTGATGTCGCCCAGAAAAACCGAGCGAATGATGCAGCCGCCGCGCCACATGAGGGCGATGCCGCCGTAGTTCAGGTTCCACTTGTATGTCTTGGCAGCCGCGCGCATGAGCTGGTAGCCCTGCGCATAGCTGACGATCTTCGAGGCGTACAACGCCTGCCGGAGGTCGTTGATGAACTTCGTCTTGTCGCCCTTGAACGGTTTGGCTTTGGCGGCGATCTGCTGACTGGCGGCCACGCGTTCCTCTTTAACCGCCGAGAGGCACCGGGCAAATACCGCTTCTCCAATCAACGTGAGCGGCATGCCATCATCCAACGCCGCCACCACCGTCCACTTGCCGGTGCCCTTCTGTCCGGCGGCGTCGAGAATCAGGTCAATGACCTCCTGGCCGGCCTCGTCCTTGTATCCTAGAATGTCGCGGGTAATCTCGATCAGATAACTGTCGAGTTCACCTTGATTCCACTCGGCAAACACTTGATGCATGTCGGCGTTGGTCATGCCGAGGCCGCGTTTCATCAGGTCATAGACTTCGCAAATTAACTGCATGTCGCCGTACTCGATGCCGTTGTGAACCATTTTTACAAAATGCCCGGCACCGTTCTCGCCGACCCAATCACAGCACGGTTCGCCCTGCGGCGTCTTGGCGCAGATAGACTGGAAGATCTTTTTCACGTGCGGCCACGCGGCCGGACTGCCTCCCGGCATCATGGACGGTCCCTTGAGCGCGCCCTCCTCGCCGCCGGACACGCCGGTGCCGATGTACAGCAAGCCCTTGCTCTCCACGTACCCGGTGCGGCGAATCGTGTCGGTGAACAAACTGTTGCCGCCATCAATCAAAATGTCACCGGCTTCGCACAACGGAATCAACTGCTCGATCAATTCATCCACCGCCTTGCCGGCCTTGACGAGCATGATGATCTTGCGCGGCTTCTTCAGTGACTGGACGAACTCCGGCAGGCTGTGCGCGCCGAAGAAGTTCTTGGCCTTGGCGCGACCGTTGATGAACTCATCCACCTTGGATGTCGTGCGATTGAAGACCGAGATGGGGAACCCCTTGCTTTCAATGTTCAGCGCGAGGTTTTCGCCCATCACGGCGAGACCGATAAGACCGATGTCAGATTGTTTGTCCATGATTGTCTGGGTTGGTTGGGGGTTGAAACGGATGCTATGAGGTCCGGGAGACTAACAAACCCATTCGGAACCGCAAGCGGGATGGTGTCCATTCGCGCCTCGCTGCCTTGACTTCTTTCTTCTCGACCAAGATTGTGAAAGCGTGACAGCAGAGAAACCCAATCCCGACCTCACCGACGTCGTGGGAAAATTCCAGGCTCGATTGCGCGCATTCATTCGCAAACGAGTCAACGATGACGCCACGGCAGGCGACCTGACCCAGGAAGTCTGGATTCGCATCACCCGCAAACTGTCCCAACTTCGCGATCCGTCCGCCGTCGAAGGTTGGCTCTATCGAATCGCCCGCAACGTGATCGCCGACCACTACCGCCGACAGCACCCGACCGAAGAACTACCGGCCACATTGTCTGCTCCCGCGCCGGAATCGGAAAGAGAAGACCTCCGCGAATGTCTCCACGACTACGTGCGCGGCGTGGTGGAAACCTTACCGGCATCGCATCGCGAAGTGTTGCTGCTGACAATGGATGAGGGGCTGACAGCGCCACAGTTGGCAGAACAATTGGGGATCACATTGACCGCCGCCAAATCCCGCATCCAACGCGCCCGCGCCGAAGTCCGCAAGACAATGGAACGCTGCTGCCACTGGAAGTTTGACCGTCTCGGCAACATCATTGATTACAAAGCCCGGTCGAATTCCTGCCGCAACTGCTAAAAAGTCTGCGTCCTTTTTCGTCATCGTGCGTCTTTACGAGTGATGAAAACAAACCTACTCGAACAAGAAGCGGTTCGCGCCAAAGTGCGCGAAGGATACGGAACAATCGCCAAGCAAAGCGGCTCCTGCTGCGGGCCGTCGTGCGGATGCGGTTCCACGGACAACCTCGTCGAAAAAATCGGCTACACGGCCGATGAACTCGCGAGCTTGCCGGAGGGGGCCAACATGGGCTTGTCGTGCGGCAATCCCACGGCCATTGCCTCGCTGAAGCCCGGTGAGGTTGTACTCGACCTCGGCAGCGGCGGCGGATTCGACGTGTTCATTGCCGGCAGAAAAGTTGGCCCGACCGGGCGCGTGATCGGCGTGGACATGACGCCGGAGATGATCAGCAAAGCGCGCCGCAACGTACCGGCATCCGGCCTCGACAACGTGGAGTTTCGGCTCGGTGAGATCGAACATTTGCCGGTCGCCGATGCCAGCGTGGACGTGGTGATCTCGAATTGCGTGATCAATCTGTCACCCGACAAACCGCAAGTGTGGCGGGAGATTGCTCGCGTGCTCCGACCCGGCGGGCATGTGGCCGTGTCGGACTTGGCATTGCTGCGCCCCCTGCCGGCTCGGGTGCGGGACATGGTCGAGGCACTGGTGGGTTGCATTGCCGGGGCGGCGCTGGTCGAGGATACAGAACAAATGATTCGCTCCGCCGGGTTGACGGATGTTCAACTGACGCCCAAACCCGATTACGTCACCGCGATGGCCGGATTCAACGACCCGTTGTACGCGAAGATCGTGGCGGAATTGCCATCCGGCAGCCAACCGTCCGACTTCATCACGAGTCTGGACATTTCCGCGTGGAAAGCGGCATGACCATCACTTGACCGGTCTTCCCAGAAGATCGAGGTCGCGGACGGCGAATGGTGTGCGGTATTTCTCCAAGTTGTCGTGATGTTCCACCATGAGCCGTCCGCTGGCCGGCAGCGAACCTTTCACCCCGATGGTTACGGTGGTGACTTCGCCCATTTGCGACCAACTATCGGGAGCGGTCTCTACAACGGCACCGGCTTCGTTGAACAGTTTGACCGACTTGATGGCGTGACGGGGCAACTGCAGTTTCACGGCCATGTCTGTCTGCCCCTTCTCCCACTTGTTCGGGCCGATCGCTTTGATCTCCGCGCCCAATGCTGTTCCAACAATGCCAACTTGAAACGTTTTGATGCCGGTATCCACTTCCTTGACCCCTTTCGCCACCACGATCTCCAAGTAACCGCTCGCTTCCTTTACTCCCCGCACCACGCTGCCGGGCGGGTTCATCTTCACTTCCCAGACAACTTTCGTCTTGTCCTGGGAAAGCTGGGGAAAACTGATTTTCCGGTCCCACTCCTTGGCGGGCAACAAACTGGACCCGTCATCCGCCGTTGCCGTCTCCAACGCTCCGCCAGAAACCTGCAAGACCGAGCCCGGCAACTCCGCCACGAGTCCCAACGCATACCCAATGTCGCTGTTGAGCGGACGGATGCCGGCAGCGCCGTCCGCTATCCGGACCATGCGGATACCGGCTACTTCAACGTTCTTGAGTCCGGCCCCCGGCGGAGCCGGCGCCACGCTCAAGGGAGTGGCCACTCCGAGACGTTTCCAGATGTCCGGTTGCTGCTTCTTCGCTTCCGCCATTTCCGACGGGTAATCAAACTGCGGCTTGAGCGCACCGGTTGCCACAACGCGAATCGGAGCCCTTTGACCGTAAAGTTTCTCGTTCAACAAATCAGATGATCGCGGTCCTTCCTTCATCAAGTTGGCTCCCGCCATGGCCTGTTCCCGCAGCCATGCTTCGTCGGCCATCAAATCATCCATCACCTGGAGAAACTTCTGCCCATCAAACACAATCCGCACTTCATTGTCCGAAACGCGCTCCATGTTGGATGCTTCCGAAACCTTGACGGGCAACCGGTATGCGCTTTCGGCTTTCACCCCCCCAAGCATGGCGGCCACCATCGGCTTGGCTCGTTGGTAATCGGCCCGGTCCTTGGCGACCTTGGCCGTCGCTTCCTCAGCCGACAACCTGACCGGCTCGGCGGCGGGCTGCTTCTTCTGTTGCTCCAACACCAGTGTCAGCCTGCCGGAGGCTTCCCGGGTCCAAATGGCCTTGCCGGAGGGCGAGCTGAATCCGCCGTTGTGAAGTTTGAGCTTGGTGATGTCGGGAAAATACGCGGTGCCACGAAACCACGTGCGACCATCTTCGAGACGTTTCCACTCCACGTCCCGCCAAGCGTCCACGCCCTCGGATTTTTCCAACTCGGTGCGAACCGTCTTCTTGATTTCGTCATCCGGTGCCGACGCTTCAATGTTAATGTTGAGATTGACCGGTTGAATGGTGGCTTCGTGCATGACCTTGCCGGAGCCGTCGGGATTCAGAATGAACAGGTCTTTCGATTCCAGACATCCGCTCAACAAAGCAACGGCGAGCACAGCGCCCAGCACGCGGGGAACAGGCAACGTTTTCATGCCGCGATAGTGACAGATGAGGGCGACTGGGGAAAGAACGATCAGAGAGACCGGACGGATACTTCCTTCACACCGATGCGCCGGCCCGCGCACTCCAGATAGGCTTCGAACTTGTGCGTACCGGCACGAAGCAGGGCGTCTCCTATGGCATGAATCACCCAACGCGAGGGGATCGGTATTCGTTTTGTGAAATCACCACACTGCACCACCAGCGTGCTTTCCGTTTCCTGGGGGACGAGATCAATGGTCAGGCTGTAGGAGCCGGTGTGCTCCACCCGCACCGGCCAGTAGCCGGGATTGTTCTGCGACCAAGTTTCCTCGGTGCCGTACAATCGCCAGTCTTGCCACGTCAACGCTGTCGGATTTTCGTGGGGCGAGCCGACGACGATCGGCGGCGGCGCGTAGTTCTCGGGGCGTGTGGAGGAGACATCGTCGAACCAGACGTCATACTCGGCGCACATCGTTTGCACGATGTCGGGATGAGCGGCGGCGAGGTCGTTGGTCTCAAACGGATCGGCTTCGATGTCGAACAACTGTTCTGGCTCCGACTCGTGCGGGCGGTACCATTTCCAGCGTTGGCGGAGGTTGACGGCGTTGCGACGGCGCACCGGCACGTCGCCACGGTGCCACTGCATGCAGATGCTGCGGTCCGGCCAGTCCACGGGTTCGCCCCGCAACAACGGCATGAGATTGCGTCCGTCAATTTTGCGGTCGGTCGGCGGGGTGGTGAGCGTCGGGAGGATATCAATGGGATTGGCCAATCGGTCAACGTCGCGTCCTGCCGGGAAGCGGCCTTTCCAGCGCCAGAAACATGGCACGCGGATGCCGCCTTCGTACATCTGGCCTTTCTGTCCGCGCAATCCGCCGTTGTAGCGGTTCTGGCCGTCCACTTGGGCCCCTGTGCACGGACCATGATCGCTGGTAAAGACGACGATCGTGTTCTCGGCCAGGTTGAGTGTATCCAGCCGCTGCAGAATCCGTCCGACGTTCCAGTCAATGTTGGCGACCATGCCGTAGAGGCGTTGCCACTTGTCCGGCAGGCCGCTGTTGCGGTAGGGCGCCAGCCACTCTTCGGCGATGTGCAGCGGGGTGTGGGGCGCGTTGAACCCGACAAACGCGAAGAACGGTTCATGCCGGTGGGCGGCGATGAAATCAAGGCAGGCATCCGTGAACACGTCCGTGCAATAGCCCTGGGTTCGGACGAGTTGTCCATTGCGCATCAAATCCGGATCGAAGTAGGAATTGCGTCCGCGGTTGCCGGGCTGCGTGAGACCGCCGCTGCCATGATAGAGCGCTTCTTGGAAGCCTTTGTCGTGCGGTCGCGACGGATACGTGTCGCCCAAGTGCCATTTGCCAACCAGCCCGGTGGCGTATCCGGAGGCGCGGAGTAGTTCCGGCAGGGTTCGCTCGTCCGGGTCAATCGTCGAGCGTCCAAGATACGTGTCGATGGCCCGTGTCCGGTACGGGTGACGGCCTGTGAACAAGGCGGCTCGTGCCGGCGTGCACAGCGGGCCGGAACAATACCGGGTCAACCGCACGCTATCGGCTCGTAGCCGGTCGAGTTCGGGGGTTTTGCAGTGTGGATTGCCGTGGCTCGACAAATCGCCCCACGCCAAGTCGTCGCAGATGATGAAGACGATGTTGGGTTGCATATTAGATGAACTTCCTTTCGCGAAGCCAAAACAGGAGATCCCGGCTCCAAGGATGTGCGTTGGCGAACGGCGGTTTGTCGGCCAGTCCGAGGCCGTGCCGGCCTTTTTCGTAGATGTGCAGGTCAAATGGGACACCGGCCCGTCGCAGCGCGGCGGCGAACAGCAAGCTGTTTTCCACTTTCACCCCGGCGTCCTCGTGTGTGTGCCAGATGAAACAGGGCGGTGTGTCCGATGTGACGTTCAATTCCGCGGAAAGTCGCCGGCGCAGCTCCGGGGATGAATCCTTGCCGAGCAGGTTGTCGCGCGAACCGGTGTGAGCGTGCTCCAGCATGGTGATCACCGGGTAACACAAGACACCGAAATCCGGGCGCGACGAGATGCCGTTGACGGTTTCGAATTGGGTCAACGCCGTCGCCGCGAGATGTCCCCCGGCGGATGATCCCATGATGCCGATGCGCGCCGGGTCGAGGTTCCATTCCGCTGCGCGCGAGCGGACGAGTCGCATGGCTTGGGTCGCATCCTGCCACATGACCGGATGGCGGTAGCCGTGAGAGCCGAGGCGGTATTTGAGGACAAAGGCGGCGAGGCCATGCTGATTGAGGAACAGCGCATAGTCGTGCCCTTCGTGCGCAGCCAGTCGGCCATACCCGCCGCCGGGAAGGACGACGATGGCTGTGCCGGCGCCGTTGGTTGTCGGGACATACGGGGTGAGCGTCGGAATGTCTTTGTCTTCACATCCGAGAGCGCCGGGAGCGCCATTGGGCCAGAGAGGAATGCTTTGATTCACGGCGGTATGTGATAGCATATCCGGCAAGGGCACGGTGAAGATTTATGAGGGACGCAATATGAGCGAAGCAAAAGTCAGACGGGCGCTGTCAGCGAAAGTCCGCCACGTGTTGCTCGTCACGTTGTAAGCTCGTTTTGTGTAGCACATGGAGCGCCTTGGTGGTGTTGTTTGGGC
>CAZEQV010000155.1:0-8031 GCA_964514435.1 uncultured Verrucomicrobiota bacterium | reverse complement strand
GCAGCATCCATGTGGTGTTGCTTGATTATCAAATGCCGCGGTTCAGTGGCGCACAAACGCTTCAATACATCCGCCAACTTTCACCCAACACCCGTGTCATCGGCCTTACGGGCATTGAACCAACCCAACTGCCCCCGGCGTTTCACGGCGGCGTGGACGGATTCATCCGCAAGCCATTCCACAACGCCGACCTGCTCGATGCCATCACCAACATGACCGCCAACAGCCTCACTGTGACGCCCCTGCAGCCGTCTGGCCTGCAAAACTAGCGATCCACTAAACTCGGTCACGTTTTGGTTGAGCACTGTCGCTTGCTTGTGCGGTGAAGTTCGGGCATTGTTTCGAGAAACCATCGAACAAATTCCCACCGGCAAGGTCTGATAGTATGAGCATGCACAAGATCAAGCATTCCCCCGTCCGCAAACACTTTGTCCAAACTGCTTCCGTTGCGGTCGTTGTCATTCTTGTGAGTGTACCGGGACTGTTTGCCGCCCCGGTCCCGCAAGAGGCCAACATCGCGCGCATCACAGCCGCGCTACTGGAACAGTCGCACTTCGCGGCCCGCAAACCGAACGGCGACCTTTCCGCCCGATTCCTAGACCGGTACGTGGACAGCCTCGACGGTGCCCGAATGTATTTCCTGCAATCGGACATGGATGAGTTCGCCGCGTACCGGGAAAACTTGGCGGAATTAACGCTGAAGAAAGGCGATTACAGCGCCGCTCCCAAAATCTTCGATCGCTTCATCGAGCGGCTCGAACAGCGCGTGGCGTTTGTAAAAGAGACGCTGCAGAACGAGAAGTTCGATTTTACCGTCAAAGAGCAATACCTGCTTCAACGCGACAAAGAGCCGCATCCGGCCAATCTCGACGCGGCCAAGGAGCTCTGGCGCAAACACCTGAAATTTGAATACCTCCAAGAAAAGTTGAACAAGAAGCAACATGACGAGATTGTCCAAACGTTGACGAAACGCTACGAACGCACGCTGCGGATGACCAAACAGCTTGCCGGCGATCAGGTATTCGACGCGTTCCTCAATGCTCTGGCCCGCGTCTATGATCCGCACTCGGATTACATGGGCAAACGCCAGCTCGAAGAGTTTTCCATGTCCATGCGCCTTTCCCTGTTTGGCATCGGTGCGGTGCTGCGGTTCGACGATGGATACTGTCGGATCCAAGAACTTCTGCCAGGCGGCCCGGCGGAAGCCAGCAAACAAATCAAGCCCGGCGACCGTGTCGTGGCGGTCGCGCAAGACGGCAAAGAACCTGTGGACATCATCGAAATGCCGCTCTCTGAAGCCGTGCAGTTGATTCGCGGTCCCAAAGGCACCAAGGTCACGCTGACATTGATACCGGCTGACGCGCCGGACACTTCGACCCGCAAGACGCTCACGCTTGTCCGCGATGAAATCAAACTGGAGAAACAACAAGCCAAAGCCCAGATCATAGACTTGCCGGGCACGGACGACACAAAGACGCGCATCGGCATCATTGATCTTCCTTCGTTCTACATCGGCGACGGATCAAAGGATGAAGAAGGCCGGTCGGGTTGCACTGCGGACGTCGCCAAGCTGATCGAGAAGCTGAAAAAGGAAAACGTCCAAGGGATTGCCTTGGACTTGCGCCGAAACGGCGGCGGGTCGCTCGACGAAGCCATCGCCCTGACCGGGCTGTTCATCCCCACCGGTCCCGTGGTGCAAACCAAGGACGCCAACGGCAATGTCAACGCCTCGCACGACCCTGATCCGGGCGTGTTGTACGACGGCCCGCTGGTGGTGTTGACCAGTCGCGTCAGCGCATCGGCCTCCGAAATCCTGGCCGGCGCCCTTCAGGATTATGGACGGGCGTTGATCGTCGGCGACGCTTCCACTTTCGGCAAAGGGACGGTTCAATCCATGATCGAGCTGAAACCCCTGATGCAACGTCACCGGCTCGATGGCGGCGAGAATCCCGGCGCGCTCAAATTGACGATCCGCAAGTTCTATCGTCCCAACGGTTCCTCCACACAGCTCAAGGGAATCGGCTCCGATCTGGTGTTGCCATCGCCGCTGGCCGCGCTCAAGATTGGCGAATCGGAAATGAGCGATGCGCTGCCGTGGGATGAAGTGCGGGCGTTGGAATACACCAACCTGAACCGGGTCACGCCTTTTGTGGCGGCCCTGCACTCCAATTCCTTGCTGCGCATCCAATCCGATCAAGAGTTCGTCTGGTTGCGCGAAGACATCGAGCGTTCCCGCAAACTTCGGGAGAACCCGGTCATCTCGCTCAATGAAGAGGAACGCTTGAAGGAAACCGCCGAGCAAAAGGAGCGCGACGAAGCCCGCAACGTGATCCGCTCCAAACGCCCCCCGACTCAACAGGTCCAGTATGAGATCACCTTGAAGAATGTCGCCACCGACGGCCTGCCGGAGCCTGTTTCGACAGTCGGCACGAACCTGACGGCGTCCGTGGAATCCAAGACACCGGTCGCCGGTCAGGTTGATGACGATGAGGATGAACCAAAGGCGCCTGCGGTGGACGCCATATTGGAGGAAGCCAAACACATTCTCGCCGACTACATCGGCATGTTGAAACTGGCCGCCACGCCGCCGCCTTCCCCCGAAACGGCTCAAACCAGCCCGGTCGCCCGGTAAGTTCGCGCACCGTCATTGCAGTCAACCGCCCATCGTGTACGTTCAGATGTGCCGATGAACAGAACCTTTATTGTGCTGGGCGGAGCAGGAGTCATCGGACGCGTCGTCGTCCGCGACCTGTTTGAATCCCACCGCGCCAACCGCATCACGGTCGCGGATTTCAACGCGGCCAAAGCCGCCGAATACGCCCGGTCATTTCGCAGCCAGCGGGTGCGCGCCGAGTTCGCCGACGCCACCCAACCGCTGAAACTGGCCGGGGTGTTGCGCGGTCACACCGTGGTGGTCAACTGCACCCAACACGATTTCAATTTGCGGGTCATGGAGGCGGCCCGTCGGGCGCGAACGCACTATGTGGACTTGGGCGGTCTGTTCACTTGGACGCGAAAGCAGTTGAAGCTCGACGCGCGGTTCAAGCGTACCGGCTTGGTGGCGGTGTTGGGAATGGGATGCGCACCCGGTATCACGAATGTATTGGCGCGGGCCGGTGTGGACCAGCTGGGTCGCGAACCGGCAAGGTCGGTGAAGATTCGCGTGGGCACAAGCGCACCGGAACCATCCGGCTTCGTGTTTCCGTACTCGGCGCGGACCATCGTCGAGGAGTTCACGCTGGAGCCGTACGTGTTTCGCGCCGGTAGGTTTCGAAAGACAAAACCCCGGACAGGCTGGGAACGGGTGACGTTCCCGCAGCCGGTGGGGACGGTGCGGACGTTGCTGACGCGCCACAGCGAAGTGGCCACGTTGCCGGTCACGTTGGGTCTGCGATACTGCGATTTCAAGGTGGGGTTTGACCGCGCGTTTGTGAACGAGGTGATGAAGCGGATCCGGCAAGGCTGGACGCCGGGGGATTTCGCGCGTCTGCCGGGGCCTTCGGGGTTTTCCGATGATCGCGAGGTGGCGCGGGTGATTGTGGATGATCGGCTGGTATTGGATTGCTTGGCCAGGGCCAACAAGCGATGGCGCGCCAGCGCGGGCGATGTGGATACGGGATGTCCGCCCTCGATTGTGGCGCAGATGATCGTGGACGGCAGGATTGCGGCACCGGGCGTTCATGCGCCCGAGTCAGTGGTGCCGGTACCTGTTTTTTTTGAGGAACTGACGAAACGAGCAATGAAGATCACGGTGGCGCAGGTCGCAGGCCCGCGTCGCGGGAGGATAAGCAAATGAGAATGTGTGTGGCGGGGAAGTGGGTGGAAACAACGCAGAAGATCGAGGTGCGAAATCCGTTTGATGGTTCGGTCGTGGACACGGTGCCGCGAGCGGGTGCGGCGGAGGTGGAAGCGGCATTGGCCGGTGCGGTTCGGGGCGCCAAGATCATGGCCAAGATGACGGCGTTTGAGCGGTCGGAGATTTTGCGAAAAGCAGCCGGATTGGTCATGGGACGTTTCGAGGAATTGGCGCGTTTGATCGCGATGGAGGAAGGCAAGCCGCTGGCGGATGCGCGGCTGGAAGTGGGACGGGCGGCCAATGTGTTGTTGTTGTCGAGCGAGGAAGCAAAGCGGTTGCACGGGGAGACGGTGCCGCTGGACGGAGCGCCGGGCGGGGCCGGCAAGTTTGGATTCACGTTACGGAAGCCTTGCGGCGTGGTGGTGGCCATCAGTCCGTTCAATTTTCCGTTGAACCTGGTGGCGCACAAGGTGGGGCCCGCCATTGCAGCCGGTAACGCGGTGATCATCAAACCGCCGTCGGTAGACCCGTTGTCGGCATTGAAGCTGACGGAGATCCTGCTGGAGTCAGGATTGCCGGGGGAAGCGATTTCGTGTGTGACGGGACCGGGCGGCGAGTTGGGCGACGGGTTGTGCCGGGATGGCCGGGTGCGCAAGATCACGTTTACCGGCAGCCGCGAGGTGGGCGAACGGATTTGCCGCACGGCCGGATTGAAGCGGGTCACCATGGAGTTGGGGAGCAATTCGCCGATCATTGTGCTGCCGGATGCCGATGTGCAGAAGGTGGCGGAGGTGATCGCCGCAACGGGGTACGCGAATGCGGGTCAGATTTGCATATCCACGCAGCGGGTGTTGGCCAGCCGGGAGGTCTATGGAGATTTGATCGAGGCATCGAAACCGAAGGTGGAAGCATTGCGCGTGGGCAATCCGCTGGAGGAAGGCGTGCAGGTGGGTCCGTTGATCGAAGAGCGCGAGGCGAAACGGGTCGAAAACTGGATCACGGAAGCGGTGGCCGGCGGGGCGCGGTTGGTGACCGGCGGCCATCGCCGGGGAAACGTGTATGCGCCGACGATTTTGGCGGATGTGAAGTCGGAAATGCGGGTGGCGTGCGATGAGTTGTTTGGTCCGGCGGTGGCGTTCACGCCGTTTTCGGGCGTGGAGGAAGCCATCGCGTTGGCCAACGCCAGCCGGTATGGTTTGGCGGCCGGTGTGTTCACGGACAATCTGGACACGGCCATGCGGTTCGCGCGGGAACTGGAGACGGGCTGCATCCATGTGAACTTCGGCCCGCAATGGCGGGCGGATGTGATGCCGTACGGCGGGTTGAAAGAAAGCGGCTTTGGCAAGGAAGGCCCCCGCTACGCCGTGGAGGAGATGACGGAATTAAAAATGGTGACATTCCATCTGCGAGGTTGACGCGTTTTTGAATGATGTGTTACCAATGCCGTGCCGTCGTGGTGGCGCGTGTTCAGGAAGGACGCTGTTGGGCCAGTGGAAGAATCAACTCCCATTCTCAGTGTGCGGGTGGAACGGAAGCTCTTTACGTTCGAAGTGAAAGAGAATCCGCGCGGACGTTTTCTCCGCATCACCGAAGAGGTCAACGGTCGCCGTGACACCATCATCGTGCCACTGACGGGCGTGACCGAATTCCGCGACAAACTGAACGAAGCGATTGCGGAAAGTCAGAGGCTGTTCCCGCCCGGCAGTTGATTCACAGCGGGATGTCGAATGGAGGCGCCGGAAAGTTCCGACTCTCTTTTCTGGTTTCGATGCGTTTCAAGGAACGGGCAGCGGCCGCACGCACTTTCTCGTTGGAATCCGCCGCCAGTTGGCGCAAGGCCACCGCCGCTTCCGGAGCGTCAAACACCGCCAAATACTCCGCCGCGGTCAGGCGGTCTTCCGTCCGCCTCAAATGAGTCGCCGCCACGAGAGCCGGCAGGGCACGCGGATCCCCCGTCAGTGCCAGTGCCGCCGCGACTCCCGTGCGATGTCCCGTGGATCGCTGCTGCAGCCCGGCAACCAGCAGGGGACGTGTTTGGTCGGTTGTCAGCTCGGCGAGCGCGTGAATCACGCATTCACGCACATAGGCATCAGCTTCTCCTGCCAGTTGCATGAGCCAACCGACCGCGCGCGGCTCGCGCATAACGGCAAACGCCTTGGCGGCTTCGGCGCGGACGTGCCAGTTGTCATCCTGCAGGAGACGAAACAATGGTCGAACCGCATGCGGACTTTTTGTTTGCCCAAGCGCCACTCCCGCCCACCGGCGCACGTCAGGATGCGGGTCATCGGTTGCCGCGATGAACCGTTGAATCGGAATGTGTATGCGGAGATTAACAATCAAATGGAGCGCACCGGCCCGGACGGCGCCTTCGGATTCGTCGAGCAATGCTTGGATGTATCTGGCGTGATGTTCAGCCGGCAAGGTTTTCAAGTACCGCTCCGCATCGCCGTACTGCTCGGCTTGCAGCAGGATGACCAGTCGCAACACTTGCATGGTTTGCGACGAGGGATTGTGCTGCAAATAGAGGTCAACCGTCTGCAGCGCGGCCGAAAAGTTGTTGTGACTCAGATAATTGGCGGCTGTATGTTTGGCGGCCTCTTCGGGAGACTGCCGGCAACCCGATAGGAAGGCCAGAAGGACAACAATCAAAATGGAATGCGTGGACTTCATGGGTGTCAGTGCCTGTCGCAATGATTGCGGCGGTGTGGCGCCCGGTCAAGCGCGTACCGGCAGTCCTGCCAGTCACTGAAAAAGTCTCGGCCAACCGCGGTTTTCCTGATATGGGTGCCCTCCATGAAACGACCGAACATTTTGCTCATCACCAGCGATCAGCAACACTGGAACACGCTGGGTTGCCTCAACCCCGAGATTCAAACACCCCGGCTGGATCAACTGGCCGCGCAAGGCACGATGTTCACCCGCGCCTATTGCCCCAATCCCACTTGCACGCCGACGCGCGCTTCCATCATCACCGGGAGATATCCGAGCCAGCATGGAGCGTGGTCCCTCGGAACAAAGTTGCCGGAAACCGAAACGACCATCGGCGACGTGCTGCATGAAGCCGGCTACCAGACCGGCCTGATCGGCAAAGCCCACTTCCAACCCTTGCGAGGCACCGATGAGTTCCCGTCGTTGGAATCGTACCCAATCCTGCAGGACTTGGACTTCTGGCGAAACTTCAACAAACCGTTCTACGGCTTCCGGCATGTCGAACTTGCCCGCAACCATGTGGACGAAGCGCACGTTGGTCAGCACTACGCGATTTGGATGGAGGAGAACGGGCTGAAAGATTGGCGTCAGTATTTTCAACCGCCCACCGGCACAGCGCCCAAACAACAACACCATTGGCCCATCCCGGAGAGGTTCCACTACAACAACTGGATAGCCGAACGCACCAACGCTCAACTCAGCCGGTACGCTGAACACAACGAGAACTTTTTTCTTTGGGCCAGCTTCTTTGATCCGCATCCCGGCTACCTCGCGCCCGAACCGTGGGACGCCCTGTACGATCCCGGCAAGATTACCGTGCCAGCGATCAACACCGGCGAACACGACAAGAACCCGCCGCACTTCCAGCTTACCCAGCAGCCACATCCCGATTTCTCGGCGTGGCAGGAGCCGGACGGCCATCATGTTCACGGCTTTCAATGCCATCTCCGCGACCGCAAGAAATTGGCAAAGGACATTGCCGTGTATTACGGCATGACTAGCCTGCTCGACAAATATGTGGGCGTGATCCTGGACAAATTGGACGCGCTGGGCTTGGCCGAGAACACGATCGTGGTGTTCACTTCCGACCACGGCCATCTATTCGGCCAACATGGCCTCGTCGCCAAGGGACCGTTCCACTTCGAAGATTTGGTCAAAGTGCCAATGATCGTCCGCTGGCCCGGCAAGGTCGCGGCAGGCAAACGCGATGACTCGCTGCAATCGCTGGTGGATTACGCCCCCACCTTTCTCCACGCTACCGGTGCGAAACCTCCCCGGACAATGACCGGCATCAACCAGTTGCCGGTCTGGCTGGGCAAAACCGAATCCGCGCGCGACCACGTGGTCGTCGAAAACCGCCATCAGCCAACCACGGTGCACCTCAAGACGTACGTGAACGACCGCTACAAACTCACCGTGTACTACAACCGTCCCTACGGTGAGTTGTTCGACTTGCTCCACGATCCCGGTGAGGTCAACAATCTATGGAACGATCCCGGCACCCGGGAACTCCGCGCCGAGTTGAC